>CAZXSQ010000353.1:0-7565 GCA_964643335.1 uncultured bacterium | reverse complement strand
GGGGACACGATACGGGCCGAGGCTCAGCATTCCTTCGAAATAGTGCACGAACGGAACGGCGGCGTCATGCCCGGTTTCGCTACCGGTGACCAGTTTCATGTCTTCGGAAATATACCGCAGGAGTTCCATCTTCCAATGACGGCTTTCGCTGCGCGTCATGGGGTGATCGGGGTGGTAGCATTCACGCCAGGGTGAGGCGGTGGTGGTGTCGATGAAGCGGCATTGATATGGATGCGTTTTCAATTCTTGCGGGATGCGCTGCCGGGCATATTTCAACGCCTGCTTGTCACAGAGAACGCCGCACGGATACCACTCGCCGTTCTTCCCTCGAACGCGCCAGCCTCTGCGCCACTCGCCGTTTGCATCGAGCATCAAATCCTCGGGCCAGGCGTCAGTTGTCCAGTCAGGATGCACCCATCGCAGATATTTAAAATTGTCGGGATTCATTGTATCTTGATAAATATCGTAGCGGCTGGTGAGGATGCCCATGCCGTTCATAGCTTCGATGACTTCAGGCGATTCACGGTGGCTCCATAATATCCGATCGATACCGGCCGATTTCATGTCCTTGACAATATTGAGCGCGTCCCGTTCCCAGCACCAGACATTGACTGCCCCGATCAATTTATCGACATCAGAAATTTCCTTTTGTTTCTCACGAAGAGTTTTAAATAAGCCGTGGTCTTTCGCATACTGCCGGTAACGTTTGCAGATGGCGACATGGCCGCCTTGGTCAAAGAAAACGTATCGCAACCGCCGATTGTAGCCGAATTTCCCCATCTGCGTTTCCCATTCTGGAGCGATGCAAAGCTTGCCATCTTCCCGCATGATGCGGATGGAGGCGTCATCCGGAGTTTCGAGAATGGCCATGTGCCCCTTCTCACCGTCGGTTACACCCCAAAACGGCATACAAATGCCGTGTCCGCCATAAGCGATGAGGTGCCGGGGTGAGATGGATTGATCATCAACAGGATAGGAAATCCCTTCGTTCATCGGAACGACAAGATAGGTTCCCGCTTCACTGACGAATGGGTGCGGATAGCGGATGGGCATTTGCAGTTTGCTGATTTCTCCCGGTTTTGAAATGGTGAGTGTAACTTCTGGCTTATCCTCATCGAGTTCGATAACCGTTTTCATATCCTGAGCGGATTCGGTTTGTATATGCCGCACTTCGATTTGCCGATCATGTTTTTCAACGTCTGCGATAACGCAATTCTGGTCAATGCCTTGTTGCCTCCAGGTGTGTCCGGTGCGATTGTCTTTGGCCAATAGAGTGCCATCGTTTGTATGAAAACTGAGGGAAAGCATGGGATTCTCAAGCGAGACTTCGTACGGCAGGGATTGATCACGAATGGTTTGTATATTCCCCTGCTTCGCCAGCCGGATATTATCTACCCAAACGGTTGCCTTCCCTTCTCCGATCACGCGGGGATACATAGAGGCAATATTATTTGTGGTGATGAAATGGGAAAACACCGATTGCCAGCCGCTGGTTCCCCGCCGAGTCTGACCGGCATAGTCCCAATCGATGACATTGTCCTTTTCATCCAGCGTTACAACACAGAGTGTGGCTGAACCTTCGCCTTCGATTTTGATCGCCGCATGGAGCATGTACATATCACCCGGCTTAACTATGAAACCTCCACAAGGTGAAAAACTCCAATCCTCGTCACCGCGATGCACGATCTTCACGGATTGCTTGCCTTTGAATGCTGTCTCCGTATCAAGCGAAGCCGCCCCCGCATCGGCTTCCCGCGTCCAGAGCGAGTTCCACAGAGATAAGTCTTTCTCGAAATCACATACAAACACCTCTGTCTCGACTGTCATACACAAACATAGAGATATCAAAGAAAGGCTGAGCATAAAAAACTCCTTGTTGAATTTAAAAATGTTAGTATATGTCCCAATTTTTTATCGCAGTAAGAGGTGTGTCAAGGATACGGATATCTCCCCAATACGTCTCGTTGTTGTAGGCCCATTCATAGCTTGCATAGAGCCATTCCTGCGCTCCGTGGTTTTTCTCATAACAAGCACTGTAGATTTACTGCCAAAAATCTACAACACCCTAAATTCAAAATAAACCCAAAAATAATAATACCCAAGCTGACAACGAATAACATAGGTATAAATTCGTGCCTTCTTTATAAAATTTATATAAGGTGACAGCACGTAACCGTGGGTGTAAACCCACGGCGACACCGGCACACAAGCAAGCTTGGTTTGATTTAGAACTCATCAAGAGTAAAATGAGATTAATGTTAAACTAAAGTTCAAGCACATTCAGATTCCAGGGAATTTGTCCAAATGCACATTATTACAGGGTTGTTATTGGCAAGTTTATTCGGAAAAAAAGACAAATCGAATTCGCTGTTCATACGTTACACAGGCCCCATCATTACAAAACATCATATCGATGGGCGGATTCGATTTGAGATTCAAAAACTCAAAAATAATCAGTTATTGATTAATGAATTGATCACGGAACTGCGGAAAATCAATGGAATCACGTCTTGCTCCGCTAATGCAGTATCGGGCAGCCTGGTACTTCATTACGAGAAAGAACAAATTTCACCCGACTTCCTTTTCTCGATTCTCGTACGGCTCTTACGTGTTGAACACGAGATTGAAGAAACGCCAATTTCCATTGTGGAAAAGGAAATTCGCTCGCTTGGAGGATCATTGAATAAGGCAGTGTACGACCGCAGCCGGGGAATTATTGATTTTAAAACAGCTTTACCGCTTGCGTTGGGCATTGCAGGTATACAAAAAATATATCAGGAGGGATTGAACAATTCATTTCCGTCGGGTTTCATTTTGCTCTGGTGGGTGTACCAGTCATTCTCGAAGCATTGAGAATCCATGTTTGATTCACTCATTAACCAATATTATCTACATTATCTGCAGCCCCGTGTTGTTCACCGGTTACCGGGCCGGTTACGTGTTAACATCCCAGCCCTTATGCACATGCTTCGGAAAATTGCTGCTGCACTGGATCAAAAAATACGGATAGAATTCGTTCCTGCCGGGCACGATGTGGAGTCATGAAATAACAAATCTCCGGATGATGCCAGCCGCGATACATTCCAGACCCAAAAACATAATGACCAGCTGACTGGCGGGAGCATCCCAGACAATGGAGAAATAAAGCCCAAAGAAAGTACTGAAAGCGGCCAACAAAGCGGCAACAATCAATGCTGAATTGATACGATTACATAAAATTAAGGCGGCGCTGCTTGGCGCAACCAGATACGCGAAAACCAGCAATGCCCCGCCAATCTTCGAACCGATCGCCACAACAACCCCCAAGGCATAGAAAAAAAGAAGATCCCAGAGGCGCGGCTGATGTCCCATTAAGATAGTAAAATCACGGTCGACGGACGCCAAAACAAAATGTGACTTAAAAAGAAGTATCCCCACAAGCAGAGGTACCAGAATAAAAAATCCGACGATCAAGTCCCCTGAACGGGCAACAAGAAGATTGCCCCAAAGAAGATCTTTGACTTCTTCCAGTCCAAAGCTGCTGAAGGAAACCAGCAGAACACTACCCGCTCCAGCCACAGCAAACAGAATTCCGGAAACCGCCTCTTGGGGGATGCGTACCAATCCACCGCAAAAAGCTAAAATAGTGACAGCAATGCTTGTCGCCACGATTGCCGTACCAGTTGTCGCGAATGTTTCGTATTGAACAAAATGAATACTCTCCATGCCAAGCAGACCATGAAACAACCGGAACCCCCCGGCCAAACCAGCTGCAGCGACTTCGGATAAAGTAATTCCAATAAATACAACACGTTTGAGAATGACAAATACCCCCAAGGCAGCGCACACCACGGATAAAATCACCCCCACACCCACAGCAAAACGAAAAAAATCAAACAACGTGTACAGTTCAGACATATTGTTCCTTTACGGTGCTAATTTCATTTTCTTGTACAAATTGAATTTTTTTCCGGTCGACTAACAAACAGGACTTAGCAAAGTCAAATATCGCTCCGATGGCATGGCATACGATTAAAATGGATATACCTTTTTCCTCATGCAGCCGGTAAAGATGTTTTAAGATATCGATTTCGGAAGGCTCATCCACTTCTGAAGTCGGTTCATCCAAACAAATGAGATTGGATGTACAAGTCAAAGCACGCGCAATCAAAACCTTTTGTTTCATCCCACCAGAAAGATCACGCCAGTTTTTCTTCCAGGCATTATCCAGGTGAACTTCCTTAAGCGATTCCTTGGCAAGGTCACAATCTGCTTTCGATGGCCGTTTATGCCAGGATTGATCGGCAAACCGGCCTTGGAGCACAATCTCACCGACAGTTAGTGGATAAATAGGATCGAGTTTCCATCCCTGGGGAACGTAACCTAAAGGCCGTCCATTCAAGTGATGTTTTACTACACCGGTCTGTGGTTTCAAAAGTCCACATAATCCACGTAATAAGGTTGTTTTACCAGCGCCATTAGGGCCAACAATCGGCCAGAAAACATTCTTGGGGACTTTCAGGTTGACTTCATCGAGTACGGTTTCATATCCGTATCCAAATTTTGCGCTTTGGCATTCTATATATACATTATTTGGGTTCATAGCCTGCATCCTTAAATAGGTTGATTAGTGTGGAAATGTTGTATTCCCACCTGTCAAACAACGTCTTGATTTCTTTGGAACTACCCACGCCAGATGAAATCAACGCTGTGGAAGAATCAGTTTTTTGAGCGAGAAGCTGGATGGGTTTTTTGCGGTCCCAAGGTTCATATATAATGGCTTTGCATCCTTCGGCCCGCATTTTCCTGGCAAGTTGGGCTAAATGTTTTCCGGAAGGTGGGACGCCAGGTTTCGGCTCAAGATATCCGATTTCGTTCAACTGGTAGCGTACAATGAAATATTTCAAACTGTTGTGATACGCTACAACCTTTGCTCCTATGTAAGGCTTCATTTGTTTTTCCCACTCCATCAATGCTTTCTTCCACTTCTCTTCGAATGCCTTATGGTTTGCTGTATATAAATCAGCGCCTTCCGAATCCACTCGAATTAATCCATCCCGAATATTTCTGGCCACATGCAAAATGTTATATGGATCGTAGTTGTAGTGTGGATTCCCCATCGGATGGACATCCCCTTCAAGACGAGTCAGTTTACGGTCCGGAACATCGATAACCTGAATCCCTTGTCCTGCGAAAACATATCGCTCGCCGCCAGGAAGTAGGTCTATATTGCGGGATTGTTCAACAAGCGGATAAAGCCACGCTTTCGTGAGTTCCAATCCAGCCTCGATGAGAAGATCAGCCTTGTTCATTTTCACTACGTAACTAGGTTTGGGTTCCTGAAAATGAGGATTCATGTAGGGGATAACCATGTAATCAACTCGAACACGGTCACCGCCAATTTCTTCGGTAAGCCAGGCAAAGTCAGAAAGATCGGTAACTACGCGAACAGCGGACAATGCTGGCATCGTGAATGCAACAATTAAAATAAAGAATAAGATCATACTTTTTTTCATAATCATTTTTTCTCCTTTAGAATTTATGTGCTGGGTGAAAACCTAAAATAAATGAAGCTTGAAGCATCAATTCATGATTTTCTTCTTCGAATGAACCAAAATCGTAATCGGTGTGACGGTATTGCAAGCACCATCGTTGGAAATCAGAGACCATAAAAGTGAGATAGACCGATTCAGCGAATGTCATGTCGTCATCATCGGTTAAACGAGGATCGAAGTTGGCACGATGGCCTACCCAGTCAAAGCGGGTTCCCACGGCCCACCGTTTTGGAATAAATTCATACTCACCATAAATGTAACCTCCGTAAGGATTGATATCGGTATCCAATGCGGTAATGACGTCACCTGGATCAATCGTATAAAAACGCATCTCTTCATCCCACCAAATTTGTTCAAATTGCGCGGTGAATTTTCGTTGATCAGCCCAGGTATATTTGAATTTGGCGTCGAATCCGCCGAACATAACTCCCGTGTCTTCATTGTCACGGTTTACTCCTGATCCGCCATTCAATCCAACCAATAAGCTGGCGTGATCGGAAAGTTCGAAAAAGTTCGCCCATCGGGCAATCAGAAGATTCTCATCAAACCAATCCCTTTCAAGAAATTGGTTATTAGCGATCCTCGCCGCAAGGATATCATCATGAATCAATCGGCTTTGGATTACGGGATCGGTACTGAAAAGTGGTGCCTCGATCTCGCCCACTTCATCCCCATTGGAATAAGAAAATTTCAGTTCCGAATAAATATCCCATGGATTCGGAATCAACCAAGAAGCTTCTACCCCTTCATCCGCCAAGTGCTCACCGAAAAATTCCTGTAAAACAAGTGGACGATCGACTTGTGGGAGATCATGGGTATGGTATTTGTTCAATATACCATATGGGAGCAGGTACTTTCCTACACGAATTTGCGTATTCAAAGGCAACTCAAAAATTGTCGCGTATGCTTCTTCGATCTCGATTTCATCCTCATGACCAGTGACTGTCATGTTTAACTTGGCGAATGGATCGACATACCCGGTAAAAATCATTTCTCCTTCGCGCAAACGCCACCGATTTGCATCCTCGTCCCCGGGGAAATCTTCTTCCGACCACCGCCCAAGGGTATCAATAACAACGCCGATATCCGGATTCATACGTTGAACACCGGCAGGCCGTGGAGCCAAACCGGACAGGCTAAATGTTCCAAGAGGTGGAATATCCGATTCCGTGCCTTCTCCTTCAAATTCTTCCGCCAGAGCCTCTTCAAATTCAGCCGCTTCCAGCTCCAGTTCTTCATCAATTGGTTCTTGCTCGGTTGTTTCTTCTTCGGTTGGTTCCTCTGCGGTTAACTCCTCGTCCCCTTCCATTTGTTCTATTCTTTTTTCAAGAGATTGAATCCGTTTCTCATAACTTTCCTGCATCTTTTGCATTTGTGTTTTCATTTCTTTTAATTGCTTCAGCAATTCGGATGAATCAACTTGTTGATTTTCAGAATAACCTGTTGTTATGGAAAAAAGGAAGAAAAATATTAGTAAACTGATATAGATTTTGCGCATAGTATATGTCACTCCTTTTGTTGTTTTACCAAACACTCAAGAATCCAATGATGCATTTTCAGTCAAAATTGGGACAAAATATTGGGAATAATTTTTTGGATATGATGAGTTACTACGCACAAGAGGGGGGACTGCGAGTGGGTTTAAAACCAAATTCCCTAAACAAGGGAATCTGTGAATCGGTATAAATTAAATTGTAAAGTAATAGAAAAACAAAAGAAAAAATTAATTGGTTATATTCGGGTATAGGAGATAATCCGCCAAATAAGTGACAGAGAGGGCAATCTGGATGATTTTCTTCACCATCGGCATGAATTACAGAGTGGGCAAGTACAATTAGAATAGCAATCCAAAGCAAAAACAAAAATTGCCGGAACAGCTTCTTTTCTGCACTAAAAGATAAAATGGAGGAATTAATCAAAGAAGACATCACACTGTTGTATTCAGCCTGTTAGAGTTAAATATTATATGTCTACTGTATTACTGGAGAGTACGAAGTTCGACTAGCAAATCCGCGTGATCCGAGGGGCTGA
>CAZXSQ010000352.1:0-7584 GCA_964643335.1 uncultured bacterium | reverse complement strand
ATAAAAGATTTTGCTGGTTTTTCAAATTAGGACGAAGCCAATGCAAGGCAGGAAACAACCTTCCCCATGCACGATACGGGAGTGAACCTTTTGGGAAAATGTTACGCAACGGTGTAATGTGGCTCCACGATGTCTTAAAAATTGTAACCGGGATTTCCAGTAAGGAAGAATTTCCTGGAGAACTAATATTGTTCAAATCCAAAAAATACGCATCTTCGGGAAAATGGGTGTAATCTGTTCCCCCCTCCCCATTTGGATCCCCCATATACTCCTTCCAGGATACATGCGGGGTAACGGAACAATCCACCTGATAGCCGTGATCAACCAATATGGCCGCATACGTTTCATTAAAGGCCCACCGGCCTGCCCGATGGCTGGCCATTTTAGTTTGAAATGTTTCTTCCAACAAATCGGTCATGAAGCCAATCTTTTCACACATGACTTCCTTTGGATACTCAGTGAGATATGGCATAAAAGTGAAATCGTCTTGTGTAAGAGAAGAGATGGGAGGAGAATTCCACGCATGAAGATGCATACCGATTTCTGCTCTATTCAGTTTCAAAATATCATGTCCGAATTCACGGAAAACCGGGCATTTCGCCATTTCATAATTGACCAGGTAGGTTGGCTTGAATCCATATTCTTCACAACATTCTTGAAATCGTGGGAGGAAACGGGAATTTTGGGTAGTAATGGTTTTAGGATGCAACCATAAGTTGTCGCCTTCGGTATCGATGGTGATTAAAAAGAAAGGCCGTGTTTGCATGGTGTTTGACATAAGTTATCCAGATTTTTTGTTCGAGAAATATTGTAAAATGATACAGCCAATAGTCAAAACTTTGATGTTGACATCCAGTCTACAAAAAAAACATTGTGGTGCGGACATCCTGTCTGCACAATTGAACATCACTATATAAAATGTTTTCTACGAAAAACACCCTCGAACATGCAGCTCGAGGGTGTTCATATTTCTAGATTTCACAATTGAATTAATCGAATAATTCATGGGCTACCAGGAAAGTCCTGAGATACTACTGCCAGCGGTAAACCCAACAGACCAACAATCAATAATCACAAACATTGAATACCAATTCCTCTCATATTCACACCTCCACTTTAATTTTTTTTTATCTATTATTTTAAATTCAAGATAAATTAAGGAATTTTTCCAGGACTGTTAGCCCTAGCCCATCATCTATTACCCTATTTGGGGTAAAAAAAACATACATCCAATAAGTACGCCGGGTGCCAAAGGCAAGACGTAGCCAGCCTTTGACGAAAATGGGATCAGGTAGCACTGCCCGCAAGGGCTGACCGCGAGCGGTCTTGCCCTTGGTACCCACCTTGACCCTCCGATTCATGATAAAGGTTGTGGTTGGCGATAGTGGGATTCGTGACCTCATCTCACTCTACTTACTAAAAGAAATAAACATATAATAGATAAAAAACGTTTGTGAAGGAGTAGTGTAGCCGGTTATGAATATCATGTGATATCGGATTACATTGCTGAAGATAACCTACCCGCTGCCGATAGGCTTGTGTGGCGAGACAAGGAGCACAGATGAAAATTTCGAAAGTGCTTACCGTTGGTAAGTTTGATCCTGAAGAAAAGGGTATTGACTTGACTCGTGGCCTGAGTGGGGATGAACGGGTTTCCATGGTGGAAGATCTGAGACAGCAGATGTCAAAGGTGACACAGAGTGAATATCCACAAAGACTTCGAAGAGTTCTTGAGATTGCTCATCGAGAAACAAGTTGAGTTTGTAATTATCGGTGGGTATGCGGTCGCGTTCCACGGATATGTCCGCTCCACTCAAGACATAGACATCTTTTTCCGTAATTCCAATGATAATGCCCGAAAAATTCTTCACGTCCTTCGAGACTTCGGATTCTCTGTAGATGAATCAATTCTCAACGATTTGCGTGATCCCGGCAGTATCATACGAATGGGAATTCCTCCTGTCAGGATTGAGATGATCAACACCATCAGTGGTCTTTCGTTCAATGAGGTATGGGAACGGCGTATTTCGGGGAATTATGGAAACGTTGCTGTAAACTACATTTCTTATACCGATCTACTTATCAACAAGAAAGCCTCGGGACGCCTCAAAGATCTCGCGGATTTTGACGAACTCGGTGGAAATCGAACCACATAAAATATCAGTTGGCGATGGTGGGATTCGTGGCCTCATCCATATTGTCTACTTTCTTAAATAATTACATTCAGTCCTTTATCTCTTAAATAGTTCTTAACTTCTGGGATGCTGAATTTGCGGTAATGGAAGACTGATGCGGCTAATAAAATGTCCGCTCCTCCATCAACGACTGCTTCATAGAAATGCTCTAGCTTCCCTGCCCCGCCGGATGCGGCTACCGGAACGGTCACGGCGTCAGATATCGCTTTGGTAAATTCAATGTCGTAGCCTTCTTGGGTTCCGTCACCGTCCATGCTGGTGGGGAGTATCGTTCCGGCCCCTCTTTCCTGGCATTGAATCGCCCAGGCGACGGCGTCCTTCCCCACCGGTTTGGTTCCGCCGGAAACTACCAGTTCAAATCCTGAAGGCATTTCACTGTTTCTTCGGGCGTCGACGGCAATGGTAACGGTTTCCGAACCATAAGCTTCAACAGCTTGATCAATCAAATCGGGATTTCTGACTGCGGCACTGTTCATCGATACTTTACTGGCTCCGGAATCGAGAACGTCTTTGATATCTTCTAAACTGGATATTCCTCCACCCACCGTTAGAGGAATCTCAATGGCTGAAGAGACATTTTTAACCCATTCCAGACGGGTTTTTCTATTTTCGACTGTCGCGGCAATGTCCAGCATAGCCAGTTCGTCTGCACCTTCTCTTTGATAATATGATGCATTTTCAACCGGGTCACCCGCGTCTTTCAAATCGACAAAGTGGATGCCTTTCACAACCCGGCCTTCTTTCATATCCAGACAGGGCATGATTTTAATTGTCTTCATTCTCTCTCCTTTCGCCTGCACGTCTACTGTAACGCCGGCATCCTGCCGGCCCAGGCCGCCGGAACGGCGGCGTTACTGAAGAAACTAAAACACAGACCATTCTTCAACATATGTATCACTCTTATAAGGATTTTCAAAGATGCGTATTACCGCTTCGGATAAAACCATATCGAATGCGGCAGACAGTTGTTTGACCGTATCCGGCATGTCCGGAAGAATGTTAGTGGCATCGATAACTACGGCTGTCTGATTATTGAGTGCGCAGCGCGGCTGCTCGATATCTCCAGCCGGTATCGAGCCTACACTTCCATAATCGACATATTCCGGTTCGGACCGCCAGTTTTCATAAATCGGAAAACTGGGACCAAACGGCTCTCCTTCTGCATTGAAAAATCTTCCAAAAATCTGGTTATGGCCTCCATCGATGTCTCCACCAAACCGGCCATCCTGCCAGACCACAAATACATTCCCATTTTCATCCATATCACAGAACGTTCGATCGACCATCGCCACGTCGGTTTCAATATTAATATCGTCGAATCGCACATGCTGACGAACAGTTCCATCGGTATTGTAATAAATCAAGACGCCGGCGGAATCCGGCCCGCTTTGCACATTGATGCTCTTAACAACGGTGTCACTGCCGTTACTGGCCAGCGCCATGCCGTCTCCACGGCCTCCTGAATTTTCTCCCAATACAAAACCTGGAATTTCGGGGACGACTTCAACTCCGGCCAGTTCTGCGTGATCCGGTTGAACCGGCGTAATCGAAGTCCCGTCATTATTGAACCAGCGTATGCCCTGGCTGTAATCGATGACAAAACCGCCTTCAAACGCCATGACGTTTTGATAAACAACACTACTCCCACTTTGCCCAATATAGAGACCGTCTTCATCGGTGTGTACCACAAATGGCCCCACCTTTTGAGTGCCATCCGGTCCCAATATAACGGCAATAGCGGCCTCATTGACAAAGGCGGCTGCTTCATCCAGCAGATCATCCGATTGCTGCCGGTCTTCACCAATGACTACAATGTCCCCATTGCTTAGTAGAGCAGCCCCAATGTCACGATAGCCGCCGGGTTCTCCTGTCAGTGTCCCAAATGCGTTTATACCTGATCCGATAGGATTTCCTTCGTTATCAAATAATTGAACTAAGGAAAATGCTTCATCACCTACTTCATCCGCATGATCCAATCCAAACGTACTGGCATTTTCACCTTGATTGTGAACAACGAAACCTGAACCGTTGGCACGGTCAGCATGTGCGCCTAATGTAAACGCACCCCAGGCGGCTCCAGCAGAGGCATAATCCACCAATGGTGTAGGGTCTCCATCGGATTCAAAACTCCCGCGTATTGGGGAGGATACCAAAAGATTACCATCCGGCCCGAATAACAAAAATTCGCTCCCCCCGATTATTCCAGGTGTTTCCGGGTCATGCCCCCGCTTGAATACAGCGATAGTACCATTGTTCAGAGCAATCGCCCATGTCTGGTCATAATTCACCGTTCCCAAACCGAAATCACGCCACGGACTCAAATCACCGGTGAGAGGAGTAATTCCTGCTGCCTCGGGAGATTCTGCAGGCTGCGCCATTCCCATAGTCTTCAGGAACATAAGCATGATCACCGGCAGAGTAAATCGAAGAATTGCTTTCATGATTAATCCTCCTTATTTCACCAATAACGTATCTTCGCAATTATATATCGATATAACAGGAAAACTTCATACTGCTTTAGATTGCATCGATTATACGGATACTGTCTTAAAAATAAATAGACCCAATCAAAAAAATATCAAAATCATATCCTGTCAGTTCCGCCGTTCATACCAAATATCAAGAAAACGCCGGTCACGAACAATGGTAAATGGATTCAATACTGCTTTGGCAAAAAAATGGAGATGTTCCCGGAGGGAGAATTGGTGGATTTTACGTGGAGATGTTGTAATGGGGGCCGATAAAATTTTCAGTTTTCCAAATTGTTTTAGTTTTCTAGCCAGATGCAATTCCTCCGACACGAAATATTCCTCATCGAATCCGCCAACTGCTTCAAAGATTTCCCGCTTGACGAAAAAGAAAGAGCCTGCTGGTAATTTACGCCACCTTGAAATCGAATTCCAGATCTTCATACCAATATCAGCCCACCAACTTGCGGATTCAGACCATCTCAACGTGGTTCCTCCACCGGTAAAACCTTTGTCTATAGCCTGTTTCAGTTCTTGGATCGAACGAGGATTGATCAACGTATCCGCGTCCACGAAAAGAATGCAATCTCCTTTGGCTTGAGCAGCCCCAGCGTTTCGGCTTGCGGCAATATTCCGCTTACCGGATCGAACCACTTGGGCATTCATGGATTTGGCGATTTGGGGTGTATTATCAGTAGAATCATCATCAGCGACAATAATTTCATAGGTGGTCACGCTTGAATCCTGAACAGCATTGTGGATGGTTACAAGCGTTTCGGCGATACAGCAACTTTCGTTAAAAGCAGGAATAACGATAGAAAGATACATAATTTTATTGGAAATACCTTTTAGTATTTATTTTACCCCATTACAAAATAAATAATAAGCCAAAGTTATTCTCACTTATCCTGTTCCATGAATTTTGATAATATCTATTCGCTTTAGTGAACTCAGCAATAATCTATTGAAGGAGGTATTTCATGATTATAAATTCAAAGATTATAACGATTTTCTCACTGTTGATTGTGTTTTTGTTTACCTTGGTTCCTTTTGCAATGACTTCTGAGATTGGAGTGGGTGAAAAAATTGAACTTCCTCCTCCACGGAAGGATAGTGATGTATCCGTTGAAGAAGCATTATGGAAACGTAAATCCACACGCGATTTTAAGCATCAGAAGCTTACCTGGCAGGACATCGGTCAGCTGCTTTGGGCCGCTCAAGGAATCAACCGCCCTGAGAAGAAATACAGGACCTCTCCATCGGCGGGTGCCACTTATCCGCTTGAACTGTATGTCATTCTTCCGGATGGTATTTATCATTACATGTCTCAGGAACATGCGGTAAAGAAAACCGTGGATGGCAAGATGGAAGAAATCCTTACCCAGGCCCATCTAGGTTCCAAAATGATACAGAAGTCTAAATGTGTCTTTTTGTTCAGCGCGGTTTTCGAAAGAACTGTCCAAAAATACGGTGAAGCAGCCTTTCCTTATGTCTATCTGGAAGCAGGCCATGCCGCTCAAAATTTATTGTTACAAGCGGTGGCCTTGGGATTGGGAGGTGTTCCCAACGGCTCGATACTGGATCGCAGATATCAGCGTGTATTAGGTCTACCTGACAATGAAAAACAGGTTTATATTTTGGTCATCGGGCATCCGCAAATACAACAGGAATAGCATTCTATGAACTGTGTTCTTTGGCTGCCAATTGTACTTTGATGCTTCGAATTTTGGTGTAGGAGGCGTTGATGTGATTACTAAATAATACTATTTGAACTTCTGCAAGAAAAGACAATGGAATATAATTTCCCCTGGAGGATTATACCAAAAGTTCGAAAAGTTCGAAAAATTTTGCTTTCACGGCTTTGGATCAAATAGAAAGCGTTTCAGCGGGTAAATCAAATGGCAAATAGTATAAAATTACCACCAGAGTGACGATTACCACCACGATTGCCCAAAGTTTTGTGAGCCAATGGCTGCCAAACCATCCATCATCATATTTCACGGCAAAATAGGCAGCATAAAACGGGATCAAGATAATCAAAAGGAAATTGATAAACCCAGCATCTGTTTTAGCCGCCGTAATAAGCACCCGTATGTATCCCAACACGATAAAAATTAAACATGGAATTCCAATAATCAATGTCAAAAAAAGTTCTTTCATAAGTGTTATCAGAACCAATTCTTTCATTTCTTCCCTCCCTTGTATTTTGAGTCATCAAACATTCATTAATTTACGAATATACTACACATTCCTACGTATGCATAGCGAAAAATATCAAGAATCGATCAAATTACCAGAAAGAAATTTAAAATATATTTGGATAGACTTAGTGCTGTCATAATAAAAGCATTAGATGATAAACTCCAAATTATAGTGTTTATGAAGTTATTGGTGCGTTAAATTTTTACACGTTTTTGTATAAAAAATGACAAAACATTTTTCCAATCAGCTTATTCTACTTTTCAGTGTTGTATATTTTATTGCCGGTTTGAGCCTTTAAAAGAATCATGTCTTTATTTGCATTCAAACAACAATTCATTTTTATTCTTTTCTATAAATTGGTTTGATCTTTGCATCAAGCCATGTAGATTGCAATTTTATTTAAACATCCAGATATGGCATCCCTAGAATCTGCCTACATCACAAGGAGGTTTTCAATGACCCTTTCCGTTCAGGAACTTACCGTTGATCAGCTGCGTGCCAAATGTGATCCCAGTACCTTTCAATTTAAAAGCACCGGAGAATTGGATACATTGGATCGTGTGATTGGACAAAATCGGGCTGTGCACTCCGTTTCTTTTGGAATCAATATCAAAAGTCCGGGATATCATATGTATGCTCTGGGTCCGATAGGTACGGGGAAAACCACAATCATCCGCAAATATCTTGATAAAAAATCCGCAGAAGAAAAAGTTCCCGGC
>CAZXSQ010000351.1:0-7651 GCA_964643335.1 uncultured bacterium | reverse complement strand
AAGTTGGGATTGTAGCAATGAACTCCATTAGCTGCTGCGATCCAGATACGTCCGTGACGGTCTTCGATGATATCTTGGGATAAGTCAATTCCTTTCGCTATAAGACACCAGGTGTTGCCGTCATACACAGTCACTTCATTTTTTCCAAGACACCAGATGCGATTCTCGTCCACTTCATGTAGTTGGAAACTGCCTGTGCCAGGAAAGGTGCGCCGATCATCATAAAGAAATCTTTCTCCATCCTTCCGATACTGTATGGGGCCGAAAGGACGTGTTGTTCCAATCCAAAAATCTCCATCGTTTGTTTGTACAACACTATAAATAAGCAATGTTCCGAGATCTCGCAGGATATCAACCATATCGAGGATTGGTGTGAATCTCTTCCCATCATATTGGTAAATTCGCAAAAATCGGTTCATGCTCGGATCCATAGAAAGGATCCAAATAGTCTCATCCTTACTGATGAAAGCATCCAGTTGCTCTCCCGATGGATGCAACAATGGGGAGAATTGTTTTGTATTCTGGTCGAATAAATAAATGCTGGATTCCGGGGCCGAAAAAAGTTCAATTGCAATTTGATTGTTGGGGAAGGCATGTACAAGACCAGATTTTTTTACGTAAGAAAATGCGTAATCAGCTACATAAGTATCAATTTTATTATCTTGATAAGAGATCAAACGGTTAAAATTAGAAATCCAAATAGTACCATTCTGATCCTCGGTGATTCCATTCACCCAGCTGTCAATGACTTGAAGCGCATCTGGTGTCGACCAAAGTGGTTCGGTATATCTCACCAAACCAAATCCAGAACCTGCAAAAAACTGGGAATCTGATTCAAAAGCAATATCGTTAAATGAATTGGGAAACACAACGGTTTCTTTGGTGCTGTCTTGAATAAATGTTTGCCTGTCGTAGGAATGCCAAAGACGATTTTGATCATCTTTCCACCCGAATGAATAGTTCGCTTTTTCTTGATCGGTGATCACCGTCCAGTGATTGTCACGAAGTTGCAATAAACGGGTTCCTGTTAATTCTGTTGCATTATATATATGAGCCTTACCAAAAAGCGAACCGTCACTTCTTTCGATGAGATGAAAAAGATAAAAAGAAGTTTGGCTAAGATCATCGGGGAATGGGTATTCCATCCATGTCCATCGGGGAGGAGCCTGCGAGGGATCCCAGTCCCCTTTGATTACTCCACCTCCGGATGAAACCCATATTCCATTATCTTTTGCCAAATAAATAGTTCCTGGAAATTTGGCCTTGCCAAAAAGGTTCCAATTATACCTTCCTGTAAAAACAGGCAATGACCAATCATATTTTTTTACCATCTTTGTATCCGTGGCATTAAGAATCACATCCAGGGTTTTTGATTCGGGCCAGTAGGAATACACCTTGTCAAAATTGGAAAAGACTAATTGTCCGCTTGGATGGCAGACAAATCGCCCTTCAGGCCGGATGCCTGTATAACTGACTTGTATGCCTGAAGTGCTATCAAGAATCTGGCTGGTAAGAGCAGGGATGGGAAAAGGTTCCCATTTTTTCAGAGTTCTATCAAAACGTTGAAATCCAATAAATTTTTGACCTGCACCCATCTTACTATCTGTCAAATAACTCCATATCGCTCCATCTATATCTTGCTGGAAAAATGCGTGCATGTAGGGTGCAGGTAAAGGCATGACACGATAGCCATCTAAAAGGCTATGATGAAATACATTCGCGCCACTAGCAATCACATTGCCCTGTAGACCTCGATTGACATATACGACTAAAGTTTCCTCTAAACCATCTTCCGCTGTCCAAAACCGGAAATAAGGATCTTCGAAAGAGCAAGCCATCGTAGGAAAAAGCAATATCGCTAAATACAAAATGAGATAAATAAAAGAGAGTTTCATTATCTTCCTCCGTTTGACAATAGTAATCGAAACTCCGTCCCTTTCCCCACTTCACTTTTCACTTCAAGGTTCCCCTCATGCATCTCCACCAACTCCTTCGCAATCGACAATCCCAACCCGCTGCCCTTCGCAAAGGTTTTCGAAGCATTCGTGCGATAAAACCGTTCCCAAATCTTCTCGCATTCTTCCTTCGTCATCCCGATACCGGAATCTTTAACTGAAAGCATAACTTTGTCATCCGATTGTGTTAAAGAGACTTCAACGCTCCCACTTGCTGGCGTGTATTTAATCGCATTGCTAATCAATTCACCCACAACCCGCTCAAGTTTTCCTGCGTCAGCGTAAATGGTAGGATTGGATTCAAAATTCAATGTTAGTTGAATTCGCTTCAGATCGGCAGCGGGTTTGTTTTCATTAATGGAGTTTTCAACAAGAGTTCGGAATGGCACATTCGATTTCTCCAACACCATCCGCCCGGATTCGATGCGGGAAAGATCAAGCACATCATTCACCAGGCTGGTTAATCGATCCACGGATTTGGTCGCACGAGTCATGACTTTTTGTTGCTTTTCGTTAAGTTCTCCCGCAATACCCAGTAGAAGATTATCAAGGCTACCTTTGATGGCGGTGAGGGGCGTGCGCAGATCATGGGAGGCTTGAGAGACGAAGGCGGATTTCATTTGGTCCAATTGGATTAATCGGGCGTTGGCTTCTTGGAGTTCGGCGTTCATCGTATTGAGCTCGGCCGTGCGGTGCTCGACACGCTCTTCCAATTCCATGTTCAACTCTTCCAAATTACCGTAGGTCTTGGCGAAACGGTAGGCGAGAGAATAGGAGACACATAAACAGAATACCAGTAAAGCCGTTTCGGTTGAGTAATATCCCAAGATCCCCCATTTATGTCCACTCATCCAACCACAACTATTGATCAAGGTGACGCTAGAGTAGACCAATCCGCCTGCAATCACCGCCGATAAATCTTTACTCTCCCATTTACAGTTGATGAGTAGAAAACGGATACTCTCGAGAGAAAGCACCGATATCAAAAGTAGAGCCGGGGCAACAATGAGAGTTCCCAACGAAAGTTCTCCTTCGTGATAGAAATAGGACGTAGGTTCCTCAAGAAATAGCGCAATCATAGCCATGAAAAGAAAGACTATTGCGCTGATGGGAACGATAAAACGGCTATAACCGGGACGTGGTTTTTGAAAGACTTGATAAAAAAACTGAAGAACAAAAATGGCGCATAAGGCATAAAGGGTATAATCAAGAAATGCCCACAATTGAAAATTGTAGGATTCGCGATATTCAATCGATATGTCGAAATAAAGAGAAATCGACCAACTGAACAAAAATAGGGCATAGAGAAGATGTTCCTTCAATTTCGGTATCTGCCAATACACAATCCAATGAAGAAGCCCCAATGCCAAGGGGACCACGATAAAAACAATATCCATTTTCTCCATACGGTAGGCCACCGGCAGTATTTGTCTTCCTTGAATGGCGCTTTCTCCCACAGTCCCATAAAAACTCAGTTGTTTCTGCCGTAAATGATTCGGGGCTTTAAATTGATATCGAATTTGCGTGAATCCGGGCAGTAAAGTAACATTCCAGCCAATCTCACGATCACCAATACTTCCGCTTTGATCGGCAAAAAGTATTATGCAATCTTGCGGAATAGTTTCCATTACTTTGACCGGTACCGGTGCATCGGTTGGATTGTACAGTTGCAAATGAACATCGTAAATATCTTCCCACGAATAAACGTCAGATGAAATGGAACGTACGCCGAAAGGCTGGGAGGGACTTATCGTTACGTGGTGGAATGATACCTGCGCCAAATGATCCACATTAAACGGACTGGATACATACAATCCATACGCCGGTTCGCTTCCCAGTTCGATTTCCGCATAAGTACCCGGATACCATTCCACCCCATCGAGCGAATACTCGCCCGTATATTGATGAATCGACTCATATCGACTGACACGAAGAAAAATCCCGTTCCTTAAATGCGTAGAAAGGTTCTCCGCGTCATTTGGATCCAGGTAAGAATAGGTCGTGAATTTTTGAGTCTCATCGACACGATGATGCGTTAGAATCAATAAGTGATTGGCAGGAATCAATTCCTTATATTTCTGGATAAAAGAAGCAAACGAAACCATATAATACGGGGAATTGCTCGAAACCGCATTCTCCCGAATCATCAATCCGCCGGTTACATTTGGCATATTGACGAGCCGAAGCCACGCCGTCATGCTGTAGGAACCTTTTCGCTTCAAATAGAGAAAAAATCCTTCGTCAAATTCCTGTCCGTGTCCTTCTCCATTGCCATACAGGTCATAAACGAAATTTTCACCCTCATGACGAATCTCCACTCGCCCCGGAATTTTCTCTTCCCCCACGGGCGGCCCAAATTCCGGTTCCAATCCCCAATCAGCAGTCGCATCGAAAATGCCGAGTGAGGTTGTTTCCTGCGCCATACCGGAACAAGTGAAAAGTAAACAAAACAATAAATAAATTCGGTTCGCCGTACCTCGATAGGATCTGTAGATCAAGAAACGCGCCAACCGGTCACCGTAACGGGTTTTCAACTGCTTTTTGAGTCTCACAATATTTTTGAATCCTGATTGCAGATTTTGGATTTCATGTCATAATACTATACAGAAATTTTGTTTTGAAGGAAAACGATCATGCATGTCAATGTTCGTGAAGCAGAAAATAAATTGCTCAGCCTAATTGATAAAGCGTTAAATGGTGAGAAAATCATTATTTGGAAGGATGACACAGAAGCAGTTCAACTTACCCCCAAATTATCTCAAAAGAAACAACGATCGTTCCCCTTTGGTATTATGCCAGACATCAAAACATCAGAAGATTTGGATGATTTTGACGACGAACTCGCTGAAATGTTTGGAATGATTGCCGATTGAAATCCTCACCATTACAGGTGATCATGCTTATGCGGTTGGGGATTTACCCCATTACCATCGCGATCCTTTTGATCGGCTACTCATAGCACAAGCTCGGATCGAAAACCTGACTCTCGTCACCCGGGATCCGGAAATTCAGAAATATGATGTTACAATTTTATTGGCATAAAATAACAGAAAAGTATAATCAATTTATCTTTTTTTCTGATATGAATAAATACTGGCAAGCGCATAGGGGTGGTAGAGAGTGGCTTGGAAAAAATTCAATTGTTACACATGTTTCAGCACGCGCCCAGGAAGGTGATGTGGAATAGCTTTGGACAATCGCTTGGCAGTGCGCAGTCCTATGCGAGGACTGCGGGAAGAATGCTGTTCGATTGCTGAAAGGTTGGATCGACAAGAAACGAGACCCAGCGACGCATCTCTACTCCAAAGTGTGGAGTGTGTAGGATGAGTCATGTTCTTTCGACTCATCAAATTCTAAACCAAAAAATCAAAGGAAATCCGCTACTATGGATACAGTTATGGGTAGATCAAACGTCCCCGCCTGCGTAGTTAGGTGGGTTAATCACAATGAAGCCGCCGGTCACTATTCATCGCTCATTCTCATATGGTTTAAGCCAATTTAGCCACCGGTGGCGCAAACAACAACGAGGCGTCCGGATGTGGGCCGATAATAGGCAGAGCATAATGCCGGAAAGCTTCCGTTACATTATTCTCTTCAGGCGTAATGAAATCCTCGGGCATGGTTTTGGTTTTGGCAGCGATCTCTTCAAGATTGACCAAATCATATTCAACGGCGTAATCACCGACGCGTTTGATCACTACGGAACCGTCGATGCTATGCCAAAGCGCATATTGTACCGCTTTCTCTCCCACTTCACGCGCTTCATGCGCATCGACAGGGGATACGACGCCTAAGAAGCAGCGCTGGGGATATCCCAATGTGTCTGCGCGCACTCGTTTGATTTTTAGCTCTTTCTTGATTAAGTCGGAAAGAAGGTCGCCTAATGCACCGATTCCGGAAAGTTGGACATTGCCATGAGCATCCCGTTCTTCATTTTTAGAAAGAGTGACCATCAATGGTACATGCTTTCCGTTTTCGTCTTTTTCACTCCAGACACCTTCGGAAACAGCCACAATGCAGCGGCCATACTTTTTATAACAAGCATCAATGTCCGACAAGAATTGATCGGTTTTAAATTGTTTTTCCGGAACATAAACATAATGCGGACCGTCATCCGGAAACCGGCGGTATGCAGCGGCTGCCGCTGTCAGGAATCCGGCATGGCGTCCCATGACCACCGCCAGGTAAACACCGGGCAGTGCTCGGTTATCCAAATTCGCGCCCGCAATTGCCAGACCGACATATCGGGCGGCGGATGCATATCCGGGGCAATGGTCCGTAATGACCAGGTCATTGTCGATGGTTTTAGGAATATGAACGCATCGGCATTCGTACCCCTCCGCATTGGCGAACTCATTAACGATTCGGCAGGTATCGGATGAGTCGTTACCACCGATGTAAAAGAAATAACGGATATCATACTTTTTGAAGACCTCAAATATCTTGCGGCAATATTCCTTGTCCGGCTTGTCCCGGGTTGAACCTAATGCTGCTCCGGGTGTCAGAGCCACTTGTTCCAAATTGTGGGATGTTGACTGACTCAAATCCACAAACTCTTCATTGATGATCCCGCTGACTCCATGCCGCGCACCGTAAACGTGGGTGACCTGTGTGAATTTCCGGCATTCGAGGGCGGCACCGACCAGACTTTGATTGATGACCGCTGTCGGTCCTCCACCTTGTGCAATTACTGCTTTCCCAATTAGTTCCGCCATCAAACTCTCTCCTAAATATATTTTTAAATTTATCTGTGGCGAAATTCGCCACAAAAACATGAAAGGACTATTAAGTCAAGAGATCGTATAAAAGATTACCCAGAATAGTCCTGTATCCAAAGGGGTACAGACAAAGAAGGATGTGTTTTAAATGTAAGGAAATAATTCGTCAGTAATTTTTGCATCGGAAAGTTCTTTCACATAGGTTCCAATGCGCTCGGAGATAACATCAACCAACAAACGGCCTTTTTCCGCTGTGGCTTTCGCTGGATTGCCAATCCCACAATTTTTTGAAACAATATCGAAAGGACGTGTAACTTGTACCCACCCTTTATTGATTGCCTCGAAGCGGGATTTACGGGTGGCGCCGTCGTCGGCCAGCGCGATATCAGTCAGGTGGGGGAAAAGATGCAATCCCAGGCTGGTTTCCATCTCTCCAGCATGATCGCCCGCGTCTTCAAATAACTGTGGATATAAATCGTCGGCCACGGTGTACCAATCTACCAGGCTGAGAAAAACTTCTGTTTTATCGAAAAATTCTCTCAGCGTGTGCTTCATGCTATTGCCGCCGTGCCCATTGAGTATAACCATTTTTCGAATGCCGTGCGTCTCCATTGATTTGATGATATCAAAGATAAGACTATCCAGCGTGGAAGGATCAATGGAAATTGTCATAGGGAATCCCATCAAATTGCTGTCCACTCCGTACGGAATGCAAGGTAATAATGCCACTTTGGCTCCCAGCTCATGAGCTTTTTGGCAAATACGCTCTCCAATGATTTCTGTTTCAATGGTGTCTGTTCCATACGGCATGTGGAGATTATGCGGTTCTGTTGCCCCCAAAGGGAGCATGACGACTTCATAAGGATTATCGCGAACATAGCCTTGTTTGACTTCAAGTAGTTTCCAGGGTTTCATTCCGTTGATTCCAAGCTTTCACAATGATTTGTACATAGTCTTCAAATGAACAGTCATCGGTGT
>CAZXSQ010000350.1:0-7720 GCA_964643335.1 uncultured bacterium | reverse complement strand
CCAAAATCGATACTCAATCGGATGCGAATGCAGAAGCCCTGGTTCCGGGGAAAGTCTGGGAGCAGACTCTTTTCAAATTTCAGCGTAATTACTACTGGAACTGGGTTATCTCATTTTTGGAACAATATCAGAATAGACGGCAGACCGATCCGAATGCGTTTGATCAGATGAAGCAATCGCTTCATCAGAATCCCTTCGAACTTCATTTGCTACGAGATGTATGCGGGGCTTGTTTACTTTTTGTTGAAGAGGTCACCCAGTTGAAAAATTCACTCTCAACGGACTGGCCCTTGACTATGCATCGCATTTTTGAGGTGTTTAAGAACGATTATGCTTTATACGATCTGCTGCAACGTGGACCACTGCAGGGAGTGGGGACATTTCCACATATCGAACGCTTTTTCTTTAACGATAAGTTGATTTACATCACCAGTTCCGATTACTTCCAAAAATACTTTAACGAAGAAGAGGCACGCCGTTTATGCGATGCTATAACTCAAGCAGGCAAGGAAGTTTGTGGCCATTTGAGTTCGTTTCTGTAACTGTGCAGGTAACGCTGCCGCGGCGGCATGGTAAAAGAAGCCGGTATGACACCGGGATTACGATATTAACCTAATGTAACGTTTTGTTGCTATTTTATTGTGTTTTATAAAAATCTAAGGGGTTAAAAATAAAGTCATACAGTGAAAAATAACTTAAGATTTTTTCACATCAGGACGATAGTTAACGAAGATTTCTGTCAATGTCGAAAAAAAAATAGAACATAATCAATTTAATTTGAAAATAGGGAAGGAGGGTATCAACGTTTACATGTTTACATAGCCCACCAACGCCAACATGCGTCCTAGGCTGACACCCTGGAGAGTGTGGGATTGGTTTCTACTTGATGGACATCAAAGGGAGAATATCCCCTTTCTCTTTTGGAAATCGCACCTGATTTTTATTAAACCCACCGATGTTTCGCACACATCGTCTTTAGTCAAAATCAGTTTTCAAGATGAGAAAAAAATATTCAATCCAAATTAAAAAAATCAGCACCCAAAAAGTGGCCAAAATTCGCACCTTTGGTCACATCATCCGGCATGGAAGCCGGATGTGTCATTCAAGGAGGAAGAAGAATGAGTGTTTCCAGAATTAACAACAATATTTCTGCCATCAATGCCAACCGAAACCTGGATAAGACAGGCCGAGCTCTGCAAAAATCGATCGAGCGTCTGTCCTCAGGTCTCCGTATTAACCGCGCGGGTGACGATGCTGCTGGTTTGAGCGTCGCCAATCGTCTTAAAACACAGGTCCAAGGGTTGAACCAGGCCATTACCAACGCTTCAGATGGTATCAATCTCATCAATGTGGCTGAGGGAGCCTTGGAAGAAACCACAGTTCGATTGAATCGTGTTCGTCAATTGGCGGTACAAGCCGCGAACACGGGTGTCAATGACGTCAAAGCCCGGTCTGCACTGCAGGACGAGGTATTTCAGAGTATTGACGAAGTCACTCGAATCGCCAATACCACCCAATTTGGCAGCAACTTTTTACTCAATGGAGATTTTTCCATTCAGACGGGAACTATTGCAGGTCAGGAAGAGATCGGATTGAAGGTCGATGCTTCACCAGTCGCCAGTACGCTTGCCAGTGGCAAAGCGTTTCTCAATATCATCCGTACCAAAGAAGAGACTGCTCAAATTATCGCCGGCGATGAGGTTGGTGGTGTTCAAACCCTGAATACTGGAATAACCAATCAAACCGATGTGGCTGTATCGATGGCCCGATTTTCTACCGTCGGTCTTACCAGTGGAGCTGCCGTGGGTGATGGTGATGCTCTTGCTGGTACTGGAGCAGATCCAAAATATTTCAATGGTGTATCCATCCAGAATAGTGATGTTTTCACTTTTACAGGTGTTCTTTCCGATGGTGTCACTGAATACAATGGAACATTGAGTCTCTCGTCAACAACAACTTTCACTCAGTTGCAGGAAGCTATACAGTCATCGATAGACAGTGCTGAAAAATCACTGTTCGGTGCAACCACAACAGCCAGTGTTCCTACAGCATTTGGCACGACTGTGACAATTGCTGCCGGTACAGGTGCCAATGCAGGCCGATTTCTCTTTTACTCGGGAGATGATACCTCTGGTGCAGGTGCTGATGTTATCAATGAATCTGATTTTAATTTAAGTTTGGTCAGAGATGGAAAACTGGTCACACAATCTAATGGAGTAACCCGATCAGGTGAAATTGGTATTGATTCAGCTTTATCTGGTGTAGGACAGATAGGTAACGCCATTACAGCTATTACAGGATCGACTTTTGGTGCTGGACAGTTTGATATTGAGGTTTACAATGTTCAATCAGCACAGCAACGTAAAGTTGAAAGCACCATTGTCTTCCGTGATGAAAATGGAGCCATCGTTGATCGCACGACCACGTTAACAGGCACGGGTACTCAATCTCTTGTGCTCAATGGAAGTTTTGTGGGCGGAGTATACACCGGTGGTATTTCACTTCAAGATGGAAACACCATTACCTTGACGGGCGTTAATGCAGATGGAACGACCTTTGAAGGTGTATTCACGTATGATCGTGCTCCGGCTAGTCCTACAACTGAGGATACTACACTTAATGATTTCCGTTTCAATTCAATATCCGGATTAGTCAATGAATTGAATTATCGAACAAGAGATTATGGTACAGCAAATGACGGCACACAAACCCGTTTCGAGGATGCCATCTTTACGTTTACATCAAAAGGTGTGCTTCAGTTGATTGACGATCTTGGCCGGTCTGATTCACAAATGTCATTTACTTTAACTTTTAATGGAGAGGCTTCAGATGGAGGGAATTATACCTTCCAGGATGATGCTGTTCTGACTCAAGAAGGTTTTTATGAATCGGCGACATTTAGACTTAATGGTGGTGATGAGGTTCGTGCCAATGCCGGTGATGTAGTTACAATGTTCGGAGCCGAGTCTACCATCGAAGGTGTGCCACAGCCACAGGCAACCTTCCGTGTCGGAACTGGGTTTACGGCGGGAATAGATAAGCTTGAAACGACACCCGGCGAGTTTATCGGTG
The DNA here is from genome assembly GCA_964643335.1 of uncultured bacterium. Lineage (GTDB taxonomy): Bacteria > Hinthialibacterota > Hinthialibacteria > Hinthialibacterales > Hinthialibacteraceae > CAZXSQ01. Next base: position 4,648 of record CAZXSQ010000350.1, on the reverse strand, counting down.
CATTGAATGGTGGCGCGTACGTCACATTCAATAACGGTGATGATGATGTCGTTTTCGTTGACGGGAACAGCGGTGGAAACCGTGGTGTAGCCCGTTTCGTTACCATTGACTTTGACAACATCGTTGATGTGACAGCCCGTACCGATGGCTTACCCGACGCGGGAAGAACTATCATTCTATCGACTGACAACAAGTCATTGAATTTCCACGTTGGAGCATATGCGGGCCAAGCCTTCCGGGCCAGTATCGGTGACTTGACCGCTGAAAATCTCGGTTTTGGCCGTGGAAGCGGACGCGCCGTTGCGAATATTGACGTGAGGACTATTGAAGGCGCTAATGAAGCGATGCGCATTGTTGATGAAGCCCTCAGTCAGGTCAATAAAACCCGTTCGATTTTGGGTGCAGCCACAAACCGTATGGAATCGACTATTTCCAACTTGAGTGTGTCGGCCGAGAACTTGACGGCTTCCGAATCGCGAATTCGTGACGCGGATATTGCTCGAGAGAGTACTGATTTTACGAAGAATCAGGTTTTACTTCAGGCTGGTACTTCAGTTTTGGCTCAGGCGAATTTCCAATCACAGGGATTCCTCTCACTGCTTGGTTAATTCGCTCCCTAGTATCGATTATTAAACACGTCCAAAGAACGGGTCACACCCGTTCTTTGGACTCAAATAGCAAATTATCACGGTTCAGATAATTTCACTTTTTGGGAAAGGATGGAGTCATCATGTTAGTCGAAGCGATACATGCCCAGACTCGAAATGTTTTGGCTTTTTCAGATGATGATGTCCATACTCCCGTTATTCAAAAAAATACTATGAAGACATCAATCCCAGAAGAAGTGCCTCAACATAATGGGGACTTCAAAGAAGATGACAAAGGGATTGTCGGTTTGGACTCTGTGGATTTTGAGAGAGAGACAGATCAATCTCAGTCGCAAAGTACCATGTTTGCCAGGCGTCTTCAATTCTCAGTGGATAAGGGTACTGGGAGAATGGCTATCTCCGTCATCGATGCCAAAACCGAAGAAATCATCAGGGAAATTCCACCTGAAGAAATTTTGAAAATTCAAGAAAAAATCAAGAAATCGAATGGCTTAATTTTTGATCGAAAAATGTAAAATTATCTATCATTTAACTATTATCAAGGTTCTCTTATAGGGAGCCTTTTTTTATTTTTACACTTTGGAATTTTGGACTGAGCTTTGCGTTGATAAATGGTTGATAAGAAGGACACGATTTGTGGAATAAGGAATTTAAGAAAGATAGATTCTATATCTATTTGATTGGAATGGAGTTAATAGAGTGAACTCTTCAGACATAAAATTAGTGAGAAATATATGTGTAGGCAAATTTTGCCTGTGTTCCACGAAAAATTTGGATGATTGAATATGATCTTTTTTTGAATGAATTGTAAATATATGTTCCAAAAAGTGGAATATAAATAAAAAATTGTTTTTATTTTGTGGAAATTCCAAAAGATAATTTAACCTTGAAAGCAATTCGCCGATAATTAGAGGAAACTACATTGCTTTCATTGATCTATGTTTTACGAAGGAACGGATTTCTTCGGGTTGATTACAGGGCGTGGAGGAGGCTCTGATGAGTAACTTTGCAATTGAAGGTTTGATTTCCGGATTCGATACCACTGAATTAATTAATGCAATACTTGACATGCAGGTCAGAGGACCTGTAAAGCAAATAGAAACTCGAATTGAAGAGCAGACCCAGAAACTTACGGCTTTTCAAACACTCAATGCGAATGTATTGAGTTTGGATATTGCCGCGCAAAGTTTAGGCTCTCCAACATTATTTAGTGGCAAAGAAGCCCAAAGTTCCAATGAAAGCATTGTGACGGCTTCAGCCAGCAATTCTGCCCCACTAGGCAGCTTCTCGGTCCGTGTAGATAACCTGGCGGCAACGGATCAAATTTCATCCGATAATTTCGATAGTCCAAACAATGAATTGGGACTTGGAGGGCAAGTCATAGTCAATGGACGTACCATTTCTTTATCCAATTCTGATTCGCTGTCCACAATAGCAACTCAGATAAACGCCGCGAATGCAGGTGTGCGGGCATCCGTGGTTCAGACCGCTCCGAATCAGAACAAGTTGATCCTTGGCGCCACATCCGCAGGAGTCAATCGTATCGAAATGCGGGATGTGGGAAATGATGAGATTCTTTCCTCATTGGGGCTGATCGATTCAACTGAAAGCTTTGATTATACAGTCAACGCAACAACCAACGGTGCCAGAAGTGATCTCTTTGATCCTGCCGATACTTTGGGGGGGGCAGGACAAAGTTTCAGTATCACGGATGCGGGGGGACAATATACGATCGATGTCTCGCTGGCCGGAGCCAGGACCTTGACCGAATTGGCGGATGACATCAACGCACAGTCTACAGCGCAAGGCGCTAATATAGAAGCATCCGTGGTTAGCGAAGGGGGACAGGAAAGGCTTTTTATCAGTAGTGAAACCGGAATTCCTACATCATTTTCGGATCCGGATAATGTACTATTTAGTCTAGGAATTGTCTCCGGAGTTCAAAGTGAAGAAATTGCATCCTCAGTCCTGGCAGTGGGTGATGTTTTGAATTTAGAAGACACAAATATGTCTACGGTGAGCATAAGTGATGGAGATCTGTCAGATTCCATCAATGTCGATATTGATTTGGGTACCGATTCACTAGAAGACATTTCCAATGCGATCAACACGGCGGCGGGGGCTGCAGGCTCGGATTTATCCGCCCAGGTTATTACAGTCGGGGGGACTTCCAGGCTGGAAATTAGCAGCGCATCCGGCCGGCCTATATTTAGCAATGATCCTGATAATGTTTTTAAGACACTTGGGATTGTTGACAACGGTTTTAAACATTACGATCAACAAGGAGAAAATTCCCAAATTAATTTTAACGGTGTTACTGTTAACCGTAATTCCAATTTGATTACTGATCTGGTCGAGGGTGTTTCTCTGGCGTTGGTGAATGAGGGCAGTGCCAGAGCCAATGTTTCTGTTACGGAAGATCATTCCAATGTGGAAACGGTTATTCAGGATTTTGTAACAGCCTTCAACAATGTAGCCAATATGATCAATGAACAAACGGTTTTCAATCCCCAGGAGAATGTCAAGGGTGTTTTATTTGGAGACGGCACGGTTCGGCAGTTGGAAAACTTTTTAGCTGGGATGATCAGTCAAACTGTGCCTGAACTTCCGGGAATAAAAGTGTCGGATTTGAATGATGGGGAGGGCATAGATCTTGGGAGTATTCAAATTACTGATCGTAGTGGCGGGAGCGCGGCTGTCGATCTTACCCAGGTTGATACAGTACAAGATATACTCGATGAGATTAATTTCACCTCGGGAGTCAATGTGAAAGCCGAAATTAGTACTATGGGGAGATCAATTAACATTGTCGATAAATCAGGGGGCTTTGGAGCACTGAAAGTTGAAGAAGTCAATGGAGGAACGACGGCAGATGATCTAGGATTGAAAACTCATATCTATGGTGAACAAATCGCCGGTGGTATCATCCATTCAGGTGGATCGGTTGCATTATCTTCTATCGGAATAAGTTTAAATACGTCAGGGACAATTGATTTCAACAGTGGAAAACTTCAATCTGCTTTGAATGAAAATCCTGAATCCGTTAAAACGCTGCTCACCGCTGATGTCGTTGGTTTTGCCAAGGTCTTCAGAGACAATTTGAAAACGTTTACAAATATCAATACGGGGTTACTCGATTCGAGTTCAAAGACCATTCAGGATAAAATAGAATTATATAATAACCAGATGGAACGGTATGAAAGACGAGCCTCTATCTATGAACGAACATTACGCAAACGGTTCACCGCTTTGGAAATGGCAATGGCCGAATCCCAACAGATGAGTCAGTTTATTACTGAAAAATTAGCTGCGTCTAAAGGATAATAGAGGTATAATAAACATGATTCGAAATGATCTCTGCGTTCATGAAAATAGGTTAAAATGGATAAATTTCACGGAGGTATTCAGTGGTTAATAATCTGGCTAACCCACAGCACCGTTATTTGAAAACCCAGATAGAAACGGCAAGCCAACCTCAACTGCTTGTCATGCTTTTTGATGGGGCAGTAAAAAAGTTACATTTATCCAAGAAAGCTATAGCCGAAAAAAACATAGAAAAATCTCATACGGAGTTGACCAAAGTTCAAAAAATATTTACAGAATTGATGATTGCTTTGGATTTTGAAAAGGGTGGAGATATCGCCTCCAACTTATTGAGAATATACGATTTTATTTACCATTATCTGGTCAGAGCGAATATTAAGCAGGACTCATCATTGATTGATGAGGTTTTGCCCATCGTCGAGTCACTGAGAGATGGATGGACGCAGGCTGTGGATAAATATGTGAAAGAAGAAGGAGAAACCGAGAGTACTCCAAGTGAACCCGCTTCGCGCACTATGTCTTTCGATTCAAAACAAAGTCAACCCACTCCGGCGAGAAAAATACCCACAATTCCTGCTTCTTCGAATTATTCGGAAGAAGAACCGAGACCCCGGTTGAATATTCGAGGGTAAACAGTTTGAATTTTTCGTGTTGTACTCTATGTAGGGGCGGTTCGGGAACCGCCCTCGTACATTTGGTTATCGGGGCGGTTCCCG
>CAZXSQ010000349.1:0-7755 GCA_964643335.1 uncultured bacterium | reverse complement strand
CGCTCCGGCGGTAAACGTCCATTCTTTAAACGGTTTGTATTCCACTTCTCCGGATACCCCGGTGAATTCATCTTCTGGGTCAACGCCCCAGAATTCGCCGTTCACTCCAATGGTCAATTTGTCTTTGATTGGATAGAATTCCATACCCGCTGTACCGCGAATGTAGTCCCGGTTGGTGTTGGCTCTCAATAGATTGTTGATGGAATCCGTTTGGCGCACATCGATTCCACCCGTCACACTGGCATAAGAAGTAATCCCTTTGGTCAGAAAGATTGATCCATAAGTAAAAGGTTCATAAGAATTCAACAAGGGGAAATAAGGATTGAAATTGATGGTATGATCGCCAACGCGCTCAAAAAGGCGTGTGACCTGAGCGAGAATATCAAGATCGATTGCATCGATACGCACCCAGTAATCGTTCTGGAAAATATAGGGTTCCCAATCCAGCAAAGACAATTCGGCATGAGTCTGCAGCATGGGCGGGAATTTATGCCAGACATCAAATGCCATTAAATCATCTTCAAATGGATCGGATTCGTAGCGGTAATATTTGATCGCACCTTTGGTCTGTTTGGTAAAGCGGTACTCCAATCGGGTTCCATAAATCGAATCTCCGCTGGTGCCCGAATAAAAGGTTACCGGTCTCCCACCAAAAATCGAAATGTTAAGCGGCTCAATCGGAGTGAAATCATAAGTTGCACCATCGAAGTGAGCATAATCAAAATCTTCCAGGAATTGCCGGCCGATCCGCAAATAACTGTCGTCAAAACCAAGCTGCTTTATATCTACATAGCCTGTGTAAAAGCGAAACTCATTCCCTGCCGCATCATCGAGATCAATAAATGGATCATAATATTCATAACTGTGAAGTGGAGATGAACTGTTCAGATCTTCATGCCAATACACGGAAAAAGCGCCGTCAATGTAATCCTTAACAATGTCATCCCCGTCCAGCGATAAGAACGAATAAATATCGCTATCGTCTCCTCCATCAAAACTTCGGAACGAGTAGGTGGTATTGAAACTTCCAGAAACATCCATCGCAGAAAATGGTGTTCTCACATCTGACTGTGCGCTAGGGGTTGCGTCTTTAACCGATTCTTCGGATTCCTGAGCCTGGCAAGGCATTTGACTCAGGAATCCGAGAATTAAAGCGAAAGTGAAGATGAAATGACGATGTTGTGTTAAGTTATCCATTCCCTTGCTGCGGTTCTGCGCTTAATACGCTTTATCCCTTTTAGATTTTATACATTATTACAGATCACCAGTCATTGGAGGCTCTTTGCCTAGTTCTTCAAACACAGCGGAGTGATTCACTTTTTTCACTGCGATTTCATAGATGAAGCCGGATTTGTTTCCCTCTTCATCCACGTACCTTTCTGGATCCCAATTTGGATTACTTTTGTTATGGCATTTTACACAAGTTTCTTTCGTGGGTTCCCAGGCGTGGGGAATTACCTTGTTTTTACGGGATTTTATATGTTTCTCTCCAGGGCCATGACACATTTCGCACTGTACATTGGCCATATCAGGGGGGGCTTCCATGCTGACAAATCCACCCGGTTTTCCATATCCTGTTGTGTGGCATTTTAAGCATTCAGCATTTTTCTTTTCGTCACCTTTTAAGAGATCAAAAGCTTCTGAGTGTTTTTTCTCTTCCCAATTATCGTAGAATTTACCTGTGCTTTTTCGATTATGACACATTTTACATCTTTTGGCGCCGACAAATTCAAGCTGCTCTTCTTTACCGGCTTCACCGGCCACATTATATTTCGGCAGGTAAAGCAAAGAGGCTGTGAAGGCAACCAACAAAAAAATAACAACTTGTCTCATTAGAATGCTCCTTCCAAAAACATCGTTCCGAAGCCTTTTACAAGGATCGTAGCATTAATAAATTTGAAATTTAATGGAACCACCATAAAAGAGCTTCCCGAATTTCTTTAGCTTGATAGCTATCTATCTATTGATAGATTACTTCAATTATTTAAAGTTTACAAGATTGATAGAGTAGATTTTATTTGTTTCCCTGGAAATGCAAACGATTTGCTTGAAATACCCCAATTATGCAAATTAAATAAATATATTTATTTATTATATTTTTTAGTTAATTTATTTAGATTATTATTTAGGTAAACTTAATGCTTTTAAAATTATTTTTGTTGGGATATATTGTTTAGATAAAGTTTTTAAGGTAATTCATAGATGTTCACTACATAGCTATTGAGGAATATACTCATATATTCAATTAAATTTCTTTATTGGTTTTTAAAAAAAAACTTAATAAAAAAGTATGGTTCACACTCAAGTGGGTATCCTTATCAGCGGTTATTTTTGATTTTATATTCTTGAAGGTTATGTGTTGTTGCTTATGAAAGCAATTGTCAATGGAATGTTATTTGGTTGCATGTGCGATTTTATGAGTTTGAGTAGAGGAGAACTTTATGGATGAACATATTGAAAAACCGGAGACAAAAAAACCACTCACCGGTAATTGGATAACAACATTCGGTTTTATACTTGCATTGGCTTTTTTAATTGGTGAGGCCATCATTATTGCCGCCGATTTCATGTATGGAACAACCAATCCCTATGTTGGAATTCTCATCTATCTGGTTGGCCCGGCAATATTAATAACCGGTCTTCTATTGGTGCCGATTGGCATGTGGTGGGAGCATCGGAAACGTTTGCGCGGAGTGCCAGAAAAGAAACTGCCGGTGTTTGATTTAAATAATCCACGGCATCGGCTGTATCTTGGTATTTTTGCGATTGTAACCACTGTTTTTTTAGCGCTTTCTGTAATCGGCTCTTATCAAGCGTATCATGTAACTGAATCAACCAGGTTTTGTGGATTAACCTGCCACATGGTTATGAAACCTGAATATACCGCCTACCAACATTCACCTCACGCGCGGGTGGATTGTGTTGAATGCCATATCGGCCCTGGGGCGGATTGGTATGTTAAAAGTAAGTTATCCGGAGTCGGGCAGGTTATTGCGGTTTTAACGGATTCCTATGAATTGCCCATCGATACACCGATCGAAAATTTACGCCCTGCACGTGATACGTGTCAACAGTGTCACTGGCCTGAACAGTTCTATGAAGCCGTCGAAAAATCAATGACGTTTTACGGTACGGATGAAGAAAATACGCCGTATAATATCGATCTTCTTTTACACGTTGGCGGCACGTCGGGAGAGAGAAAGATGGCGAGTGGAATCCATTGGCATATCGGTCTGGATCACCGGCTTGAATATTATGCGTCTGATGAAGACCGCCAGGAGATTCCTTGGGTACAAGTAACATATGATGATGGACGGGTTGAAACCTATATCGACAGTGAGGCCGAGGATTTTGATCCCGAATCCATCCCGAAAGAAAAAATTCGTGTTATGGATTGTATCGACTGCCATAACCGGCCTTCACACCGGTATCATTCTCCCTATTCCATTGTCAATTCAGCCATTGATTTCGGGCTTATCAGTCCAGAATTGCCAGAAATAAAATATAATCTGGTTAGTTTATTCCAGGAAGATTATGAAGATTCTTCCGAAGCCCTTCAGACCATAGAAGATTCTATGCGTGAAATGTACTCCGATACCATTGCTGAAGAACCGTCCTTGAAAGAAGCCCTGGAGCAAGCCATAACGCAGTCCAAACGATTATACAGCATCAATTTTTTTCCCAAGTATAAGGTTGATTGGTCTAAGTACCCTTGGAATATAGGGCATTTTGAATTTCCTGGCTGCTATCGCTGCCATGATGATCAACATAAATCGGTCAAGGAAGATAAAGTGATCAGCAATGATTGCGGTTTATGTCATACCATTATTCGCCAGGGCGAGGGATGGGATGTAGTTAAAGATTTGGAATACAAAAAGCAAGATTTCGTTCACCCCCGTGGATTTGGCGATTTGTGGGAAGGTACTAATTGTCATGAATGTCACGGCCCGGGGATGATGTAAATAAAAAGATTATCGGTGTCAGGAGACATCCATGAATTTATCACACACAATGTTTCAAGACTTTTTTGAAAAATCACATCACAATATTTGTAGGATTTCTCATCGTTTTGATAAATTAATGAAAAAGAAAGCAGTTTATTATCCGTATATTATGCTTGTTTGCCTATTCTTTCTATGGAGTTCACAAACGTCGTTGGCGCAAGATGATGAAGACTGCTTAAACTGCCATTCCGTTGCACATGGGGCTGATCCTGATACCGATGTACCGCTTGTCAATATGGAGGTATGTGCCCGATCGGTCCACTTGCAATTGGAATTCGCTTGTGGGGATTGTCATATGGATATCGAAGAGATTCCACACCAAAGCGGCCTGGAACCGGTGAATTGCGGCGGCTGCCATTTTGATATCGATGAAACATTTCAAACCAGTGTTCATGGTAAAGCGGTGGCTGAAGGTGCCGAAGACGCCCCGACCTGTGTGCGCTGCCATGGCTCCGAGAATCTTCTGCCAGCTGAAGACCCGGCATCACCTATCTATCGAATGCGGATTGCCCATCTTTGCGGGGAGTGTCATTCCGATCCCAAAATCATGAAAGAATACGATGTAACCACATCGCAAAAAGAACATCTGTACAAGTTGGGAGTACATGCCGCTGAAGTAGTGGCTGGCAATGATGATGCACCGACCTGCATTGATTGTCATGGAGTCCACGACATTCTGCCATTAAAAGACCCGAATTCACCAACAAATTTCATGAATGTTCCAACAACCTGCGGTAAATGCCATGAGGTTGAAATGGAACAATATTTGGAGAGTGTCCATGGCCAATCGGCACAATCCGGCCATAAGGACGCCCCCGTTTGTACAGATTGTCACGGTGAGCACTCGATTTTTCGTGTGAGTGATTCGCGATCGCCGGTTTCCTTCTTCAACCTGGCAACGAATACTTGTGGACGATGTCATTCATCAATCGTCATTAATGAAAAATATGATATCCCTGGGAAGAGGGTAGAGAATTACTTTGACAGCTATCATGGATTAGCTTTGCAGCGCGGCTCGAAAAAAGTGGCCAACTGTGGTAGTTGTCATGGTGATCACTTGATTCTTCCTTCAACCGATCCACGGTCTACCGTGAGTCCTGAGCGGCTAGTGGAAACATGCGGTCAATGCCATCCAGGAATATCCACCAATGTTTTAGCAGCTCCAATTCATTCAGAAGTCACCATCCGGTCCGATACGATTGTGGCCTGGGTTCCACGCATTTATATTCCATTAATCTTGCTGACCATTGGCGGAATGCTCATTCATAATGGTCTGATCTTTTGGACGATGCTCAAAGAAAAATTCCGTAAAGAATCTCAAAAGGAAAGTTACGTTCGCTTCACCACTTTTGAAATTGTCTGTCATATCATCCTGACCATTTCATTCATCCTGCTGGTCATTACTGGATTCGCATTAGTAAACCCGAATTCATGGTGGGTAACCATGCTCTCTTATCTCTATTTTACCGAGGAGGTGCGCGCCAACACTCACCGCGTGGCTGGTGTTGCACTGATTGCTGTGTGTTTGGTTTATGTGATTTACTTGCTTGTGACTAAGCGCGGCCGGCGTGAATTTATCGCTTTCCTTCCCCGTCCGAGAGATGTGCGGCATGTGAAAGAACATATTTCCTATCATCTTGGACGCCGCTCGAGGCCCCCAAATTTGACCGGTATGATTATACGGAGAAAATGGAGTTTTGGGCATTAGTCTGGGGAGTGGTGATTATGGCCGTAACTGGTTTAATTCTATGGTTCCCGATTATTTCTTTCCAATACCTTCCCAAGTGGGCAATTGATATTGCCGAGTTGATTCACTATTATGAGGCGGTGCTCGCTACATTGGCTATTATCGTTTGGCACTTCTTCTTCGTGATTTTCCATCCGGAAGAATATCCAATGAGTGTCACCTGGCTGACCGGGAAGATGAACAAAGAGCATCTGAAACACCGCCACCCCTTGGAATATGAAAAAGTAGAAGGAAAAACAGCCGATGTAGACCGCGAGTATCCATAAAAAGTGAGAGCGATAAAGGCTGTAGGGGCGATTCGAGAATCGCCCCGGATTGCCGGGTGCCAAGGGCAAGCGAAGCAGCCCTTGAGGGAAATAGTACACTGTAACATCGATGCAAGGGCTGACCACAAGCGGTCTTGCCCTTGCCACCCACCTGTCTTGCCATTGCCTCCTCTCCATTATGTAACTCGTATGATTATCCTTCTCTTTTAATCGTAATAGGTATTGACGATTCAGCATTCATTGAACAACATTAGTTGAGATGAAATGGGGAGGTTGATTATGAAACCAATAACAAGACGATACTTCCTTACTCAATCCAGACATACGTAACGCCGGCATCCTGCCGGCAATTTAATCATAAACTATTGTAGAAATTCATCATGAAATCAGCATTCATACCAAAATATTTAAACCTCTTTGTGTTCTTTATCATTATAATTTATCCTCCTGTCTCTTTCGCCGATTGGTGGGAACATCCCCATGACAAATGGTATGTGAAAGATGATTGGAAAGCGGCTAAAGTACAAAATTATTCACCTGAATTCCAATTGGAAAGTCCGGCTTCCAGCGGCTGGATAGTCATATGGGGAGACCGTGGTGTTGAATTGCGGGTCAATGACAATCTAGTAATGAAACACATCGATCGAGGATTGATTTATGATGCTGACCTGAGTCCTATTATCAAAGGTGCTACCACCGTTACATTCGAATGCGGCCCCGAAGGTATCGTGGCTGAAGGTGAAATAATCGATGATGAAGGGCGGCACTATCCTTTTGCTTCCGGATGTGCCTGGAAAGTACCCATCAATCATAAATTTCAACTGCCTCCTGCCAGCGATCCTTACCGGCCCAGTAAAACCTCTGGAGCTTTCCATAAAGCTCACAATGGACGATTACTCTACTATAACAAAGAAGAACGAGGCAAAAGCATTATTTCCAAGACGCTGGCGCGAATTCAAAAATTGCGTGATCAGTCTATTTTTTTGCTGTGCCGTTACAGGCCGGTATCAGAAATTCTTTCTTTCAATCCTGATACGCTTTGGCGTCAGGCAGAGGGATATGCCGTAGGCTTGGTTGATGAAGCACATAGTATCCTGGAATCGTTGGCTATCCCAGCACAAAAACACGGCGTATATGCCCAATCCATTGCCATGGCCAGAGAAGCGGCCATGCTTGTTTCCGCCGCTGAATTGGCAATACAATCCGCCTGCGAATTGGAAAAAAACGAAAAACAGTATAGACACCTATCTGCCTGCATCGATCTCATGAAAGAAGCCGGTATTGTAGTTCCGTCCAAAGATCGAATATTGAAAGAAATCCAGAATAAGATGCTGGCGGCCCAGCGTGAAGCCGGTTTTGAAGACTGGGGCAATGTAGCCAAACGGAATACCGCGGTTAGAGAAAAACTGGATCCATTACGCGATTCTCTAACGGAAATCTGGGGAGCGCCTGTGGGCTTTCCGGATCATTTTCCCGAAGATCGCTTCGGTTGGCTTAATGCATGGCCTTTGATGGGTAATGACCCCTCAAAATGGGAGTTCAATACAATCACCCCGAACGCCAATTGGATTGATTTACGTGGTGTCTGGTCTTTTCGCATTGATCCTGCCAATGAGGGCAAAGAAAAAGGATGGCACCGGGCGTTTACATCGCTGGATGAATGGAAAATTCTGTACGTTCCGGAACCCTGGGAACGGCAAGGCATTCTGGATGACAATGAACATTCACCTTGGGATTC
>CAZXSQ010000348.1:6968-7761 GCA_964643335.1 uncultured bacterium | reverse complement strand
GATGTCGTCCTGCCCATCGGGATTTCATTTTTCACTTTCCAGGCCATCAGCTATCCCATTGATCTGTATCGCGGTGATGCGAAAGAGGCTCCTGATCTGATTACCTTCGCAAGTTATATTGCCATGTTCCCCCAGCTTATTGCCGGGCCAATTGTGCGGTATCAATGGATAGCGGAAGAATTAAGATTCCGCACGCATACATCTACCAAATTTTCATTGGGGCTACGGTTTTTCACTCTCGGTCTGGCTAAAAAAGTACTTCTGGCCGATATGTTCGCTTTAGCTGTTCCACTCGCTTTTGGAGATCACCAACCCACTTTTGAAATGGCGTGGGTTGGTATATTGGGATATACCCTTCAGATATATTTCGACTTTGCGGGTTACAGCGACATGGCGGTCGGTCTGGGATTGATGATGGGTTTTACCTATCCCCAGAATTTTAATTCACCATACAAATCCGCTTCCATCACTGAATTTTGGCGGCGCTGGCATATCACCCTTTCCTCGTGGCTGCGGGATTACCTTTACATCCCGCTTGGGGGTAATCGATTAGGACCGCTCCGCACTTATATAAATTTAACGATTGTTATGCTTTTAGGTGGATTATGGCACGGTGCAAGCATTGTCTTTATGCTGTGGGGATTGTGGCACGGACTGCTATTGGCCAGCGAACGGTGGCTGGAAGATAAACATCCGTTGAAAAGGATTCCACGGCCTTTAGCGGTCTTTTGCACCAATTTACTCGTAATTCTCGGTTGGGTGCTCTTCCGTGCCGAAAGTTTCAGCATGGCAG
>CAZXSQ010000348.1:0-6958 GCA_964643335.1 uncultured bacterium | reverse complement strand
GGCAGGGCGAGTGTTTAAAGGCATGTTTCTAAGTCTTCCGAGTTTTTCTTTAGAAAATGCTGTGATTTCATACGGTTTGCTTTTATCGATTCCGGTGGGGATTGCCATCTGTTTATTTGCTCGTAATTCATGGGAGATGACGCCGAAACAAACACCTCTCCTGGCCTTGCGGGATGCAGTCATTCTCATCGTCTCAATTATCGCGGTTTTGGCAAACCCATCCACACCGTTTTTATATTTCCAGTTCTGAGGAATAAGTAGAAGATAATTATTCAATGAATAAACAAACCCGGACAGTAAAACAGCGCTTAAGTGGAGAAAGGATAAAACTGCCTCACCTTGTCGAAACGGCGGAAAAATCCGGCCGGCGCGATATATCCTTATCGATTATGATTGTTCTCTTTCCATACCTTCTACTCTTGGGGCTGGAAATTGGTACACGAATCACCGATCCCCCTATTTTCACACTTTATCCACCGTGGAAACCGGAATTGGATTCACCCTATCCCCCATTGAGCCAATATGCCTGGACTGGTGATCTGAAACGAATGGCCACACTGCCATATTATGACAAACTCATAGAAAAAAGCCCTTTCGAACAGCGATATGCCCATCGAATCACGGATGAATGGGGATTTGTCAACAAACCAACTGGAAGTCCCCCCAGCCCAATCGATAAAAAGAATGACATCATCATCACAGGAACCAGTTATATGGCTGAAGGTTCAACTATCGAATATACCATTGCCTCTCAACTTGAAGACCTTCTGTCCGAACCGGTTTATAATGCCTCCTGGCCCAGCGGTGGTCCTTTAACCGGAATTGTGAATATGTTCACCAACTCAGAATTTTTTAAAGGCGATGCGGATTTAATTATTCTGGGAATCATCCAGCGGTATCTTTACAGCTATCATTTCAATGTAGCATTCGAACGGATAAACGAAGAAGGTGAAATCATCCCTGCTGCTGAACCCCAAGATACCGGAGGAAATGTCGTTTGGAAAATCATTGAGTTTCGATCAACGCTTGAAAAATACCTGGAGTCAACCAGCCAAATCCGCAAATGGGCTCTTAGAGCAGGCCATTTCCTGCCGCCTATGGCATTCGATGTTGGCATCAATACTCAAGTCAGACTCGCATGGCTTCGTGAACGTGAAAATGCACCAATCTTGTTCTATCCTGGCGATATAAGGTCTACTTATCACAGTTATGAAATGAGAAAGGGTGATAAAATTGTAAAAGCTTTGGAAAGAATTCATCAGCATTGTCAAAAGATCAATGTAAAATTGCTCATTATTTTTGTCCCGGACAAGTACGAAATTTACCGGAAACATGTCACCCCTAAACTATATCCCAAACGCAATCCGGATAAGGTTCCCAAATATCCCGATAAGCGAGCTCCGGCGGTATTGGTTGAAAATCTACATAAAAAAGGAATTGACGCAATCGATCTCTATAATCCACTATATAAAGCTCAATTCAAGAACGGTTCTGACCGATTGCTGTATTGGGTTGACGATACTCACTGGAGTGACGCCGGTATCCGCGTGGCCGCTGAACATGTGGCTGGATATATAAAAGAGAACTATCCATCGATTCTTAATGAAAATAGGTACAGATATGGTCTATTGCATGGGCGAAAGCATAGGAGTCTATGTGCCATACGCCCGTACATTGTGCCTCGGTCAACGCGCCGCTTCTGAATGAAAAACACGATTAAAAATTATTATTTTTCCCCGTGGATTTTCTTTAACAGCCAGGCCATATTTTGACCCAATATTTTCATAGTTTGTAATCCTTCTTCGTCTTTTTCGACATCCCCAATTTCACGTCCTATACCCATATTCCAATAAATAGAACCAGGAACAATCATCTGGCCGATTAAAAAGAAATGGTTGATGGTATCAAAAGCCTGAATTTCTCCCCCTCTGCGCACGGCTACCACACCAGCGCCAACTTTGCGCTTAAACAAATCTCCATTGGCTCTAGACACTAGTCCCGCCCGGTCGATTAACGCTTTCATCTCAGCACTTACGTCGGAAAAATAGGTGGGGGAACCAAGGATGAACCCATCGGCCTCGATCATTTTTTCAATGCAGTTATTCACGATATCGCTTGTATTGGAGCATCGCTCATCTTTATTTTTGAAACACTGATAACATGCCAGGCAGCCGCGAATTATTTCTCCGGATAATTGCACCATTTCTGTTTCGAGTCCCTCTTTTTCCAATTCGCTAAACACCTGCCTGATCAATATAGCCGTGTTCCCATCTTTTCGGGCGCTTCCATTAAAAGCACACACTTTCATAATTATTTTTCTCCTTAATGTATTTTATTAATTCATAATGCATAAATCATATTATATAAATTAGTTATTTATCATAATCCTTAGAATAATCCTTAGAATAAAAAGGTAGAGTAAGAAATAGTAAAGTAAACATAACCATAATAGATTGAGACTATCTTATCCATAAGAGATAAGGTGAAAAAGTATAAGAAAACATTAACAGAATAGATTCTCTTAAAACGTTGAGGTTTGCATTGACTAATACTTTCTTCAAGGTAAATTTTTTTTTGTTTGTCTTCGATAAAAATATTTAAAATTGAATAGATTTGAGTACTTTTGTTATACAACACTTGCTTTATTCATAATAAGCGCAATTAATTTTTATAAATAAACACACAAATTTGATCAATTCATGAAAGAATCTTCGCCTTCCTTAATCCAAAAGATATTTGCGCCTCTTTTTACCTTTCACGCCGTGCGGGCAGGCCAGTGGATAGCACTTGGGGGACTTGTTGGCATTGTATCCGGACTAGGAGCCATTCTCTTTAATTTTCTCGTTGACCAGAGCTACGGCCTTTTTCTTTTTCATGGATTAGGGTGGACACAACTGGAAATTGCGCCCGAAGCCACAGTCCTCCAACCGGCAACAGGCTGGTATTATTGGCTGCTCCCCGTTGTTCCAGCTTTGGGCGGTTTAATTGGTGGATTACTGGTTTTCACCTTCGCACCGGAAGCGGAAGGGCATGGTACGGATGCTTACATTCGGGCTTTCCATCGATTGCGAGGACGTATTCGCAGCCGGGTGCCAATTATCAAAACCATTGCCTCAGCCATTACCATCGGTTCCGGCGGTTCCGCCGGGCGCGAAGGCCCGATTGCACAAATTGGTGCCGGTTTTGGCGCATGGATAGGTAATCTGCTCAAATTGGATGCTAAATCCCGCCGAATGCTATTGATTGCGGGTACAGCCGGTGGAGTGGGGGCTATATTTTGCGCTCCATTAGGGGGGGCACTCTTCGCTATCGAAGTGCTTTACCGTGACCAGGAAATGGAAACGGAAGGTCTGATACCCGCCGTCATTTCTTCACTTGTAGCGTATTCCGTTTTTAAGGCATTCACGGGTCAAACCCAGGTGTTTTTCACTCCTGAATTTGAATTTACACCATGGGATCTGATTCCTTACACTCTATTGGGTATCGTATGCGCAGCAATTGGTATTCTTTATGTGACCGTGTTTTACGGAGCTCGGGATCACTTCTTCAATAAAATTCCCATTCGTCCCCATTTTAAACCGATGATCGGGGGGGGGCTTTTGGGCATCTTGGCTCTTGCTTATCCACAAGTTTTATCCGGTGGATATGGTTGGATTGAAAAAGTATTGAATGAGAATCTCGGTATTACTTTGATGATCTCACTGGTCTTTGCAAAATTAATCGCCACATCTTTCACTATTTCCTCGGGTGGAAGTGGTGGTGTTTTCGGTCCTTCCCTATTTATAGGAAGTATGCTTGGCGGGGCTTTCGGAAATCTCTTCTATGTCTATTTTCCGGCATGGATCAGTGATCCCCGCTCTTTTGCATTAGTTGGAATGGTCGCCTTTTTTTCTGGCATCGCCAAAGTTCCTATTGCTAGCCTGCTCATGGTCACAGAGATGTCAGGCTCCTATGATCTCCTTGTCCCCATGATGCTAGTCTCTTCGTTAACCTATATTTTGACTGATAAATGGACGCTTTACGAAGAACAAGTTCGCATCAAATCCGACTCCCCCGCCCATTTTGGGGAGTACCGTACAGATGTCTTAGCGGGCCTGCACGTTCGAGAAATCAATATCCAGGATGCCTCAATGACAGTGCCCTATAACATGACACTCGGCGATATGCTTCCCTTGATCCTGGATTCTTCCCAGTATGTTTTCCCGGTTACGGGAGCAGAAGGTCAAATTATCGGGGTTTTTTCAATTGAGGACATACGAACGCTTCTTTTAGAAGAACATATGCGTAATTTAATTGTGGCGGTGGATATAGCCAATCAAGACTATTGGTATGCAACCCCCGATGAGGATCTGCACAGCGTTTTGCGTAAACTTACCGAATTGGTCACCGATGAAATCCCTGTATTGGACAAAGAAACCAAAGAATTCAAAGGATTGCTTAAACGGCGGGATATCTTAAATCTTTACAGTAAACGGCTGGTAGAAATTGAACGATCCAAATAATTCTCTCTTAATAGATATTGAAACTGTTCTATCAAATTGTCAATTTTGAGAAAAAGGATTTTTCTTCTGAAAAATGTGTTATATATTTTGAGAAACAGCTGTAAAAGTCTCATAAATTCTTTTGAGACAAATGTTATAAGTAATTCATATTTAATCACTTATAAAAATTTACAACGAGCATCCGCTTTAGAACAATTTTTGCTAGATAATCTGAGGATTTTTAGTACCCTATAGTTGAAAGAGATTGTATGATTTTGTATTGTAATAACTTAAAATTGAAATTATGACGACACAATAGAATTTTTGATAATATTATATGCCTAATACACCTGCGGTTCTTATATCTGATGATTTAATTGGTATATTGACTAATGAAGCGTTATACCAGCTATCATTTGTAGACCTAACTGGTACGAATTATCCTTGGGAAGTCAGTTACAATATCCTCAATGAAATAAAAAATAAGCTTAAACAGGCAGAAGAAAAAGTACGCTCCTCTAATCCGGAGGAAGATATGACCTGTGTTATATCCGGAAACGGCGCCCATTGGTTAACTCTAAACGGTTTGAATACGTTTGTTCAGGAACTTCAAAACCCAATATCAAAATTAAAAACAGATGGCCCTTTACCTATATGGAAAATGACAACGGCGGAACTCATTTTCAGCCATATTTCCAACATGCGCCGCCTGCTTCTTATCGCTTGCCATGATTTGGTTCTGCTTGAGCAAATGAAAGACCATTTGGGCAAAAACCACGAATTTCTTCAACGTGAATTTCAATTATGTGAGCGCAGCGTACGTAGAATGATTGAAGAGATGGAAAAACAAAGTTCTACCCTCGGCTCCGCTGTTTCCAGTAACATTGTTTTGCTTGAACGAATTAGAATAACGAATGAATTGGTGGAACGAGGGGAAAAGAAGATAGAAGAACTGGGCTATTCAAAAGAAGAGTTACTTCATGCTCAAGATGTACTTGAGAAAAAATGTGAAAAGGAACTCCCGGCTTTTCGGCAGCGTATTCAAAGTATTTTTAATCAAATGTTAGAAGCACTGCGTGAAGGAGAAAACACTCTGCTGTCGCGTGCGGGGCGATGGGAAATGACATTTGCGATGATAGGTACTCCTCCCGGTTTTAAAGGCTATTCAATCATTTCCGAAAAAGAACGCCAGGCACTCACTCCGATGGTTTCGTCACGTGAAGAAGAACTAGGAAAAAGCCAATCCGGCTCGGCTGCGCTCGAAGTTGTGGATGAAGTTCGCAGTGCGAAAGGCGAAATATCTGAACCGGTAAAAGAAGAGGAAACCGAACCTCCTCCGGAAGAGATGGATGAGAGTGCTAAGAAAAAGAAAATGGTGCAACGTATGGCTTTTCAAAACCGCAGCCGGCATTGAACGTAGTCATACTTTTATGATTTGCCGTATTTGGCCAACCAGATACAGAGAACCTGACACAACTATAAGTCCTGATTTTCCCGCACGTTCTACAGCAAAGGAAAAAGCGTCCGCAGGTTCCTGGGCTGTATGTACCGGACGTAAATCATCTTGAAAATCCTTAACAGCGTCTAAAATATTATCGACTGATTCGCCACGCGGACTCGGTGCTTGGGTAATAATTACAGTATCTTCCGGCCTGACCAGCCGGTTTATCATTCCTTTAATATCCTTCCCTTTTAGAAAACCTAACACAAACACTCTCTTTTTATTTGGGAACACTTCATCCAGAGACATCCGCAAGGCACCTGCACCTTTAACCGTATGTGCCACATCTAAAACCACAGAAGCCTGATCACTCTTTTTGATAATTTCGAACCGGCCAGGCCATGTCAATCTTCGAAAACCTTCGTTCATTTCACGGCCACTTAAATGGCGAATACTGCCTTGCTGCTCCAAAAGTTCCAGTGTGGCAACCGCTGTAACCGCGTTTTGAATCTGGTAATGCCCCAATAAAGGAAGATGAATAGTTCTTGAACGGCCATCTTTTCTCCCCACTTTGATACAACGATATCTTCTCCCCCGCTTACTGGAAAGTACTTGATATTGTTCATCGGTATAAACAACATGTGCAGGATGATCATTTAATCGCTGTTGGAAATGTTTTATCAAGTCGTTATCTTGATGACCGACGACTATAGGAACATCAGGACGGATTATCCCTAGTTTCTCATTGGCAACTGCTTGAAGCGTATTTCCGAGTTTATCGGTATGTTCCAAAGAGATGTGAGTTATGACCGTCACCAGTGGGTGTTTCATTACATTGGTGGCATCGAGCCGTCCTCCAAGACCGGTTTCAATAATAGCGTAATCCACTTCATTTTTTACAAAATGAAGAAAGGCCATGGCTGTCATCAACTCAAAAAAGGTGGCGTATCCAGCCGGCTCATTGGCTAGAGGCTGCCGTAATTTTTGCATGACACCGGCTAATTGAGCGAAGTCGTTTTCAGGTATCCATTTCCCA
>CAZXSQ010000347.1:0-7767 GCA_964643335.1 uncultured bacterium | reverse complement strand
GACTTTCGATAGAAACTGGGCAAAAGATAATCTTCAAGAAATTCAATATAGGTTTAAAGCACGTGTTATTGTTCTATTTCAGGAAGAAACCAAACACCGTCTTCAGAATATGAATCCGCTCGATTAATGAAGCCTGCCTGTACAATCAACTCCTTTCGGGACGTTGAAGATCCTGTATCATTTCAACGGAATTTGTGGGATGAATGGACACGGAAACAATCCCCGTTTAGCCACCAATATTAAAGCATGCAATCAACATTCATAGTACAATAATTGAATAAAGAACAATAAAGATATCTTCCGATGTCAAGGTTGTTGTGTAGTATTTTTTTCACTTTTTATCCAAGATCAAATACAACCTATTTGAAATTACACCCTATTATTCTATTTCTTTTTTATTTGATCAAAATTGTAAAATTTTGTGGTTAGTCCCTTATCCATGTATCAATTTTTAATATAAAATGTGAGTTAAGATTCAAATACCCATTCACAAGGTTCCTAAATTGTGGTATTTATATTTTGTTCTCAGTTAATCTAATTCTTGGGATAGGCCATTGATTCATAAATCTGTGTTGAGTTTAATTCTTCTAGTGGCGTTTGGATTCATCGCTTATGCCGGACAGAGTCATACTGACCTTTCCGAACTAGGTGCTATTCAAATTACCCTTCCCGGACAGTTTCATTATGAGTTAGGAACCGCTGTAACAGGTGCTGGTGATTTTAATGGCGACGGTTTTTTGGATGTCGCCATTGGCGCTCCTTCGTATGATCCCGCCGGATTTGGAAACGGATACAATAACGGAGCCGTTTTTATCGTATCCGGCAAAACACTTGATAAAACCAAGGGGATAATCAACGTCAACCCGAATAGTTTTAATGGCATAATTGTTATCGGACGTATCCAGTCAAGGCTTGGCAACGCTATTGCCTCGGGCGGAGATGTAAACGCGGATGGATTCAGCGATTTGGCTATCGGGAGTGAACAACATAAGTATGGATACTTGATTTTCGGCCAAAAAAAATTGAGGCAAATTATCTCTTTGGGTAAGGACAATCCAAATGTTGTCGAAATTCGCAACACAGGTTTAACTGTTTCATCCGCCGGCGATTTTAATGGCGATGGTTTTGCCGATGCGATTTTTGGAAACCCTTATTCGGAATTAGTTGATCATCAGGATCAAAAATATCATATTGGAAGAGTTACTCTATTGTATGGTGGTTCGAATTTATCCAGTGTGTTCGACGCCTTGATTCCAAATAAACACCTGAAATCAATCCCTGGGCCTGGAGGAGCGCTCGTCGGAAAAGATATCGCGGGCGGTATCGATATCAACTGCGACGGTTTTTCAGATATATTGGTTGTTGCCCCGAAAGGTGGTCGGGACCAAAAAGGCCGTACCTTGCTCATTTATGGGGATAACACCCTCGGGGAAAGCGTTGAATATACATTTATCATCGATCAGGCGAGCCGTTATGTCAAACCGGTCAAAGATGCAAATGGCGATGGATTTCCTGACTTGCTTATTGGAATCGAAAACGGCTCTCTTCTTCTGTGGGGAGGACAGCATTTAAAAGGCACCTTGGATTTAAAGAAAAATTTAAATGCCAGCTGGGGAACTAAAATAATCGGTGCACAATCCGCTTATGGTGTCGGAGACCTGAATGGAGACGGTTTTGGTGATATTGTTGTTGCTCTGCCTTATTCATCTGTCAATGACAAATTTTCAGCCGGGAGGGTCATATTTCTTTTCGGACGTCCTGAATGGCCTGAAGAAATCAATATCGATGGTATTTGTAACGGTGAATTTTCTGTAATGGATTATATTATCCTTGACGGTTCCGAGGCTTTTGGTGCTTTTGGCTCATCTGTAGATGGAATTGGTGATATTCAGGGAGATGGATTCGAGGATGTCATCATTGGAGCACCCGCCAAGCGGATTCCCGGTGAAACCACGGTTGAAAATCCAGGTTCTGCTTATATTATTCAAGGACAAAGCCTTTTCTATAACTTGCAAACTTACCGCAGCCAATTTTTTACTCAAAAAGACACTTCACGATAAAACCCTGCCGCATTTATTTGAACGAACAATTCCGAAAAAAAATTCTGGAAGATTGCACTTTCTCAAATTTAGTGGCTGTAAAATACACAGTATTGTAATTGTAGGATTACTTTATTGTTTGTTTATTTATTTCCCTACATACTCATCTTCGCATGGAAGTGAAGATCGGGGGCCGGTTCTGATGATGTCTCCCCAGCTGCGTAGTCCGTTTGTCGCGTCGAACTTGAATGCCCGTCCATAGGTATTGGTTGCATCCGGCCCGGCGCTGGTGACTTTCCATTCACAACAACGAAAAGGTAATGTGACTATTGTCATTCCTCTGAATTGAAAACAAGACCAAATATCAACATAATCATAGGTATCATAAGCCCAGAATTGTTTGTCATTGATTCGTGTTCCTGGCGGACCGTAGAGAAACGGATCCACCGGTACGGAGGACATATAGGCGATAGGCGTTGTTAACGGATGCAGCCGGGTACTTATAGGATATTTCCAATTCCCGTCCGGATGGTTCGTGGGGGGATACAGGTTGTTATCCAGACGGTACGACTCAAGGGCCACATCGATGTTGCGAATTTCGGATTCGGCTTTAGCAATCTTCGCACGCAACTGTGCGTTCAGAAAATTAGGAACGGCAATAGCGGCCAGAACACCAATGATAGCGACAACAATAAGAAGCTCGATTAAAGTAAAAGCATGGTTTTTGTCCATTGTAAGTCTTTTCTTTACCAGCAACATAAATAAAGATCAATTGCCAAATAAATCCCAATTTTTGGCGGAAGAGGGTTCGCCGGTGGATGCAGTAAGAACGATATTGTCGATATGGCATTCCGTTGTTTCACTGCCGCTTTCCCAGATGGAGAGATGATCGATCCCTTCCAATACATCCCGGCGGAAGCCACAACCGATCCCGAGTGCAACCTCATCTTCCCCTTCTTTTTGAGCGTAGACGTCAAATGATTTTTCATCCAGATTGACAATGTAGCGCATGTGAATCAGTGATCCATCCCGGTAATCAAACGATTCCAATGCCGAATACGTATCACCGCATCGAACATCCATGATTCCGCTTTGCGCCATGCGAACCGAAGTGGTTTGGCGTCCCCATACGGAAAGAGAACCTTCGCTGATATCCGGGCTGTAGTTGGCTGTATCACTCAAATTGATACCCACATCGATGGATAGACCAGGATCCCCAACATATTGCCAATCCCAGGTCAATGTCAGTACACCCGTGGTCTGAACCGGGAACAGGATGATCACCCATGATGCGCCTCCCCCGTTTTGGAGGACAACCAATTGCTCATTATCAATATAATACAAATCCGCGGGGTCTAAATTCGCAAGTTGAGAGGCTGCGCTGAATGCATCCCTCAAATCCATCCACTGATTTTCTGCCCCTTCTGGCTGTCCCGCCACCAATTCTCCATCCACATATCCTTCAGCAGAAGAAAATTCGATATTCAGAAGTTCCTGCGCTTGAAGAGTAAGAACCGAACCCATCATCAATCCCAGAATGACCGCCAACTTGATAATCTTATACCATTGTTTCTTCATTTTGGTTTCCTCCGCTTTGATAAGAAAGAAGTATCGCTCTCCGTGTACACATAGTAAACATCATAATAGTTTTTCGATAGATTGAATCTAATGAATTTAAAATATAAAGTCAATGTTTATTGGTTGGTTTTGAAAAAAATATTTTAAGTGACTGAGTAATTGTCTTTGCTGTAACGCCGCCGCTTCGGCGGCATTTAATCGTGGAGATGGCAAGATTACTTTTTCGAAACAATATCCAATCTTTTTTTTTGTCCAAAGCAAAATAATAAATAGAGGATATATTGATTCAACCGGTTCCACTTGAGTATTGGCGGATGTTTTTTCATGCAAAGCCGGTAAATAGCCCCCTTTCGATTTGAATTTACCATTCTTTACATAGAATCTTTTGAAATACTAACGGATCAAAAGTTGATTAATAGAGTTCGCCATATTTTTGAATTTAGGTAACGCCTGTCTCTGTTGGTATTTTTCATAGTATTGGAATGAATTGCGAATTCAAATATCTTTGAATAATATTTAACACTTATCCATTTCAATCAATGAAGCAGGTTTATAGAATGGAAAGAGTTAGTAACTTAAAACAGTAATAAAATGGAGAGATAACAAAGGATGAACTACAAAAAATTAATCCCTTTAAATTTGATTATTATTGCCGTATTGTTCCAATGTATTCTCCCTGCATTATGCTTCGAATGGCAATCGGCTTCACCAGAATCTCAAGGTTTTTCTTCTGACCTGCTGGACATAGCTAAAGACTCCTTGGCCCAGAAGGGAACCAAAATACTACTGATTATACGCAACGATCGAATCGTATATGAATGGTACGCAGAGGGCTACAACGCCGGTAAACGGCATTACACCGCGTCACTGGCCAAAGCGGTGGTTGGTGGACTTTCGCTTATGGTTGCATTGAATGATGGTCTGATTTATGTGGATACACCTGCTTGTTACTACATTCCACAATGGAAAGATCATCCGCAGAAATCCAAAATCACCATTCGCCAGTTGGCTACTCACTCTTCCGGCATCGAGGATGCCGAACAGGATGATATCCCCCATATGGAATTACCCGGCTGGAAAGGCGCGTTCTGGAAGAAAAAATCCGATCCCTTTACCCCGCCCCGTGACGAAGCGCCTGTCATTTTTACTCCTGCAACCGATTACGCTTACAGCAACCCCGGTATGGGTATGTTAGCCTATGCCGTGACCGCAAGTTTGCAGGATACGGAGTACAAAGATATACGTACCTTATTGCGGGTACGCATTATGGAACCGATTGGTGTTCAACCTGATGAATGGTCAATTGGTTATGGCCAGACCTATGAAGTAGACGGTCTGCCATTGGTGGCCAATTGGGGCGGTGGCTCATTTACTGCGAGGGCACTGGCAAGAGTAGGCCGATTAATGCTGCATGAAGGCAAGTTGGAAGGTGAACAATTGATCGATTCCGAATGGATTGAAGAAGCAGTCACCTATGCGGGGACTCCTCTCCCCGACCGGCCTCCTGGTAATCCGCAGCCAGGATCCGGGCTGGGATGGTGGACCAACTTTGACGGCGTATGGGAACAAGTCCCACGTGATGCCTTCGCCGGAGCGGGGGCAGGGAACCAGGTGCTTCTGGTTATACCCAGCCTGGATTTGGTCATTGTCAGGAACGGATCGAACCTTTATGATCCTGAAAAAGATGAAGGCTTTTGGGGAGGGTTGGAATCGTATCTGTTTAATCCAATCATGGGGGCATTGGTTGAGCCACCTTACCCAAAAAGTGATGCCATCACCGGTGTTAAATTCGCCCCTGCTGATTCCGTGATTCGAATGGCCAAGGGCAGTGACAACTGGCCTGCCACCTGGGCTGACGATGGAAATCTATACACCGCGTATGGAGATGGATGGGGATTTGAACCCAAGACTGAGATTAAATTAAGTTTGGGGATTTGCAAAGTATCAGGTACACCTCCCAATATCAAAGGTACAAACATCCGCACCAAAAGTGGTGAACGTGTCGGCCAGGGTAAATTTGGTCCGAAAGCCAGTGGCATGTTGATGGTAAACGGTGTTCTTTATATGTGGCTTCGAAACGCGAACTTTAATGGGGAACATTCGCAGTTGGGTTGGTCCGAAGATCATGGCAAGACGTGGCATTGGTGTGATTGGAAATTTACCGAAAGTTTCGGTTATCCTACATCCCTGAATTTCGGGAAAAATTACGATGATGCGCGCGATGAGTATGTTTACATTTATTCCCCTGACAGCCCTGGTGCTTATCAACCGACTGATCATATGGTATTGGCTCGAGTTCCAAAAGATCAACTGCGAAAACGGAATGCCTATGAATTCTTTGCTGGTTTGAATGAAAATAATCAACCGATATGGACTATCGATATACAACGACGGAAAGCGGTCTTTACCAATCCGGCAAAATGCTACCGAACCGGCATCAGCTATAATCCAGGATTGAAACGGTACCTGTGGTGTCAAATCCATCCCGACAGTGATCATCAACAAGGGCCTAGTTTCAGCGGCGGTTTTGGCATCTACGAAGCGCCAGAACCGTGGGGGCCATGGAGAACCGTATACTACACCCGCAAATGGGATATCGGCCCTGGCGAAACTGCCTCATTCCCTGTCAAATGGATGAGCGAAGACGGAACAACCTGCCATCTACTCTTTTCTGGAGACGACTGCTTCTCTGTCCGCCAAGTAAAATTCACCAAGAAGTGAAAGGGGGAGGGGTGTCTCAAAACAATGATAATAGATGAAGAGGATACCACAACCTAGAGCAAACACATAGGTTTGCCCCCAATGTCATTAACTTAAGCAGGAGGTACATAGGATGTAAAGAAGACCGGTGATTTTGAAATTTTCAGCCAGCGTAACGGAGGCTGTCGAAAGGGCAGGAGGACAATCACTCTCAAAGATCAGTGTACCCAACGCAAAGAGTCATTGTTCCACTATTTGTTGATAGAATTAATTTTTGCGGTATGACTTCGCCATTTTGCATGAGTATCAAATGTTCTGCAGAATGAATTCTCCCAGCGGAACGCCGATTGTAATTCATACATCCATACGTTCAATTACCGCCCCTTCTTTCATCGTCAATGTCACAAACTCGTCAACCGTTACAGAGTTAGTAGACGAATACAATACAAATGTTATGAACAGAAACAATATCACATAAAAAGAAGGTTTAAGTATAAATGGTTTGATTTTAATGTTTCAGTTGGATTTAAAGGATAGTTCATAGGTAGGAAGCACCTCTCAATTGAATTTAACATGGATTGAGTCTAAACCTGTTTTTTTTATATTTTGGTAATGTTACTTATTTAACTCTATCGGTATATCTGGGTAAATGGAATTGATATTTATACAGGCATTTACGATTAATTAAGTGAATTATTTAATAAAAGTGAAAAGCATTTTGATCCCATAGGGTAAAGCAAGCGTCCCCGCTTGTCCTAATGATACAGGAAGGCCACCTGCCATACCCACAAACAGAAAATGAATGTCGAGTCAACTTGACATGACGCATTCTGATATGATATAAGTTGTCCATGATCTTGAACACAGTCTTCATTACTCACATTAAATGAGTAATGCTACGTTCAATGAAATATCCCGGTTTTTATAAACCTTACGAAAGGTTGGATTTCCCAAATAAAGTGGAAATCACTTATCAAAATGCATCTATTAAAATCTGTTATTTTGATTATTGTTTTTTTTCAGCTTCAATACATAACTCCCTTTGCTTCTTCAAAATTTGTTTTGGATGAAATATTCAGTCAATCACTTGATGGGAATCTGCTTGGGGATCCGGCAATCCGCAAGTTATGGGTATACCTGCCTCCAAGTTATGAAACATCACCCACAAGACGCTATCCAACCATTTACTTGCTTCATGGATATACCGGCAACTATATGTATTTCAAGGAATTGTTTTACCATCAATGCCGTGTAGGCGATATTGCGGATGACTTGATCTCCAAAGGACTTATAGAGGAAACGATCATTGTACTTCCGGATGCTCTGAATGCTTATGGAGGTAGTTTTTATGAAAAATCAGAGGTGCTGGGAGATTATCGAACCTACATTGCACAGGAACTGGCCGATTACATTGACAAGAAATATAGAACGATAGCCGATAGAAATCACC
>CAZXSQ010000346.1:0-7817 GCA_964643335.1 uncultured bacterium | reverse complement strand
ACTTGCTCGCTGATGGCCTGTATACTCTCAGTCCATTGGATAACATGACCATTTGGTCCGACATATTGTACTTTGACATTGTCTTGAGTTATCAAGTTGCTATCAGTTTTCTTGTCTCTGATCTCCTCTTTTATTTGTTCCATTTCGCGAAGATGCCGCTCGTGATAAGCGTTAGGTGTTTCCGTGCTTTTCATGGTTGGAGGGGAGATACTGAAATGTTGTGCTTTGGACATATCGAGAAGCAGTTGCTGCTGGAGTTTGATAACCAGAGGCAGAGCCAGTAGTGGAGACCGGCCGTAAGGGGAAAGCCCATCCGTATCAAGTCCAAAGTAGAAAAACGAAGCCGGATGTAATGGAATCAACGAACCATCGGATTGAATTTGATATGGGAGTAAAGAACGGCTTCTTAAATCTTGTTTAAAACGAATGGTGGCAGGATCAATGACAATAAAACGATTGATTTTTTCCCGTGAATCGTCGAGTACCAATTCACCGCAAAAACTGCCGTACGTAAATACCGATAAAAAGAAATTCTGAACCAGAATTTCAATTCCGCGTTCCCTTTCATACCGTCCCTCGTAAATACGTCTGTCCAATTCGGTTAATATTCGCCTGGCTTCCACCTGGTCTTTTTCATTTCCATCCGAAAGCGAGAACGATTGCTGTGTCGAGCAAAGACGGACCCATGCCCATACTCCGGCGGATACATCCGGAACGTAATCTCTCAGGCGCCGGAGTAAAGGAAACAATATTCGCGGATCCAGTCCGCCTGTAGGAATATAATCTTTTTGACTGTCTAGAAGCGAGATCGAATCATAGAGAAATGGGCTGGAAAGCGGATGGGTGGGAATATCGCTTTTTGGTACCCAAGCGACAGAGCGTGTGCGGGAAATGGGATGGGATTTCTTTTTGACGAACCATTGACGAATCATGCGAAACATGGTCTCCTCCTGTTGGAAGCAGAATATGAACATACTTTCTCATTTAGTTAGAGGAGAAACCGCAAAATGGGGGGATTATTGTCATAAACTTTGTGGGTAGTAGATTTATCTTTTGAAATGCATTCCGCCTCGGGGTTTAGGCAGGTCGAAAGTATCACTTTTTTTCGAAAAATCTCCAAAAGCGCCCGCCCCTGTACATGCTGCACATTTGGTGCGTCCTGCCATAATCGCTGCACCGCATCCCATGCAAAATCCAATTCCTGATAATTGCCTGAAATTGATCATTTTTAAATTAATCCATCGAAGTACCCGGCGTTCCAATTCGGCATAAACCATTTCTTCATCATAGTTTTCGATATCCTCTTGCCGTTTGGTTTCCAGATATTCAGCCAGGTCATCGTAAAGAAGTTCAATCACGTCGTCTACATTACACTCTCGATCCTGGAATTCACGCAGATGGCCTTTACAGTGCACAAGCAGGAATTGATCTTCTTCTTTGCAACAAATGCCGCCTCCGCCTTTACCTATCGGTCCCCCGCAGATTACGCACTTTTTTTCAAAATCTTTTATCATCACTTATTACCCCTTGAACATATGCGTACAATACTAAACTATTTTACTACATATTGGTATAATTGCAAAGATTATTCATAAACAAATGTTACTAAGACAAGAGTATTCCGGCTTTGGATTTCATACCCTTTGTCTTCTTTCCAAATCATGTTTATTATTACGCAGAATATGAATATACATTAAATTTTTTTATATTATACTTGATTTTTTTAATAGAGACACAATTATTTAATTGTTTGGGATCTTATTATATGAATAAAGAAACAATACAAATCACAAAGTACAGCATTGTTATCGGCCTGATTGTTCTATTCGGTATTTTTTTACGTTTATATGCTTTGGATAGGATGGCGTTGCATCATGATGAGTCGATCCATGCATATTATTCTCATATGGTTTACAAGGGCAATCTGGAGGGATATAAATATAATCCTGTTTACCATGGTCCTTTTCTTTACCATTACGGCGCTCTTTTTTTTCTGCTTTTTGGGGATAATGACTTTGCCGCCCGCCTTCCCTTCGTAAGTTTCGGAATTCTTCTTTTGTATTTTGTTTGGCGTCTCAAGCCTTGGATTGGCAAAGCCGGTGTATTGGCGTGTCTTCTATTAGCCGCCACATCACCCACATTGACCTATTTCGCGCGTTTTGCGCGGAATGATGTCTACATGGGAACCATGGCGTTGGGGATTATCGTCTTCGGATTGGAGTACCTGCGGCTGCGCCGTACCGGTGATTTGGTGTGGATGGCGTTTTTCCTGGCGCTGATGTATACCTGCAAGGAAAATTCCTACATGACGGGATTCTTTTTGGGGTCGTTTGCGGTTTTTTATGGGATATATTATTTCTTCAGTTACTCAAAAGAAGGCCGGAAGCGTGCGGTTTATGAAATTTTCGATCAACGCGGTCCCTTTCTAAAAATTCTTACCATCTATGCGGTCTATTCCTGTTTTGCTTTCACGCTCGTCAGGTATGTCGTCAAACGGCTGGATGTTCCCGCCAATTTTGATCAGAGTTCTCAAGACACCATGTCCTTTTTGCACCGTTCATGGGATAGTTATCTGAATACCCATCAATGGATTGTGCCGGTATGGATAATTACCGCTCTCATCATTATTTTTGGGCTTTTTATTCTTTACGCGTGGATAAGACGATGGGCAACCAGTTCTTCCCAGGAAGGTTCGTTGTTTCAACGTATTGCCAGTAGAAACGTTGCGGTGATTTATTGTATGCTGGTGGTCTTGTTTGTTTATTCACTGCTTTTTACGACATTGGGAACCAATTTAGGCGGTATGAGAGCCGGAGTGGTGGATTATCTAATCTATTGGATGTTTCAACAGGATAATCCCCGTATCGCTGGTCCTCCCGATTATTTTATCCCACGCATTTTAGTTTATGAAATTACCGCTGTCGTTTTCGCCCTCATTGCATTTGTCGTATATCTCTGGAGAGGGTTAGGAACAGTGAATTTCTTCGCTTTCCTGGTGGCTTTCTGGGGAACGGTGAGTGTCTACAGCAAATTTCTCTTGCATGAACAAATAAACCTGAATCAAGCGGTCTTAATCTGGCTTTTTTATATATGCATTGCCGGTGTTATTTTTATCGCGAAGAAATTGATCAAAATGTTCTCGTTTGTGCCATTCGATCTTGATTCTTCTTCTGACAAACCCCGGGAGGAAAAAGCATTTTATCCCGACGGTTTTCGAATTTTTCTTCTGTATTGGAGTGTACTTTCTCTGTTGGTCTATGCGCTTCTGCAAGAAAAGGTGCCATGGCTGCTTGTCCATCAGGTGCTTCCGCTGGTTCTGCTGGCAGGAACCTTTATCGGGGATCTGTGGGAACGTCTTCCCACAGGTGCTCTACGGAAACTATTTGTGGTAATTGTTGCCTTGTTTGTAGTGTATGAAGCCAGAACGGATTTGATCCTGAATTTTTATAATGC
Organism: uncultured bacterium; assembly: GCA_964643335.1. Lineage (GTDB taxonomy): Bacteria > Hinthialibacterota > Hinthialibacteria > Hinthialibacterales > Hinthialibacteraceae > CAZXSQ01. Next base: position 4,364 of record CAZXSQ010000346.1, on the reverse strand, counting down.
GGACAATCCCCGCGAGACTATGGTTTACACTCAAACGGCGCATATCAATAAATCCATTGTAGAAGAAATTAAGCGTGGAGCGGAAATTCTGGGTGCCGAATACATGCCACCCAATCCAACTCGCGTGATCGCGGCTCTTCATGGAGTCACTTCCTGGCCCTATTCGTGGTATCTGCGTAATTATCTGACAAGTCCTCATGGATTTCCGCCGGAAGGTGTGCCTTATGCTTTAATGGATCCAAACAAAGATCCGAACATAGAAGATCGAATGAAAGTATGGGCGAAAGGACGCTATACAAAACGCCGGGTGAAATTGCAAGTTTGGTGGCCGCCTCCCGGTCAAGATGAATTTCCGTTTCAGCATTTCAAGGCAAGCGGAAAAAAACAGAGCGAAGCTTGGGAAGCCCTGTTTCAATATATTCTTTATCGCAAAGTTTGGGATGGGGCTCAACCCGGCTCGAAAGATTTTCTTTTTTATACAAAAACACCTCTAATCGAACCACTGGAAAAAGTTGAACAAATGAAAGGGTACGATCAGAATCCCCAACCGTTGAATGTTCTAGAGTCTGTTGGCAGTTTTGGTCAGAATAACCAGCAGTTCAATGAGCCGCGAGGAATTGCTTTATCTCCGGACAGGAGCATTATCTATGTGTTGGATGCTAAGAACGCTCGGATTCAAGCATTTAACAGTGATTTTAAATATGTGGGCAGCTGCGGTAGTCCAGGGAACGGCATGGGTGAGTTCAAGGTTCCAAAAGAGTGGGGTGGTGGCCCCAGCGGCGGAATCGATGTTGGACCGGATGGAACGGTTTATGTTACCGATACTTGGGCAGATGGCGGCGGCCGCATTGTGCGTTTCCAAGCGGACGGAACTCCATTGCCTTCTATCCGGATGCCTCAGGGACAATCGTTCTTTTATCCTCGTGGTTTAACTGTTGCCCCGGATGGTGTACTCTTTGTTTCGGATACGGGAAACAATCGGATTGTCTGGTTCAATCCGGACGGTTCTTTTGGTGGAATTCTTGGGCAGGACGAGTTGAAAGAACCTGTCGGAATTACAGATGGCCCGAACGGTCTGATCTATGTATGTGACGTGGCTCATAAGCGAATTGCCTCGTTCAATCGCAACGGCAATTTCGTGAAACAATGGATGATATTGGGATGGAATCCAGGTGATCCCAGAGGTATTCCCTGGATCGAACCCTACGTCGCAGTCGACCGGCAAGGGAATGTATATGTAACGGATTCCACCAGCCATACCATTCATCGCTTTGACCAGCTGGGCCAACAGGTTGTTCTTGGCGGGGGGAAAGGAACTGGCAACGGTTATTTAAATCGTCCCAAAGGCATTGCAGTAGATGTTCAAGGAAACCTTTATATCGCGGATAGCAACAATCATCGTGTATTGAAGGCAAGATTGCGATAGTAGAAATAAATTTTCAACACTAATTTTTTGTTATTATATACTTGTAACTTATGATGTTATAGTGAAATTATCTGTTCATGATAATTTGATCTGTTTCTGGAAAGATCGAAACCGAATTGATTGATGATGATACAAAAGGCCTTTAATTTCATATGAATGTTGAAAATCGCTGCGGATTTTATGATTTGTCGATTCCAAAAGAGAAGCAAATTATCGAACGTCCTCGCACCATAGTGGCCGTCGGTCTTGTCGATCCTGAGGATTGCTATTTGAACTATTTGCGTGATATCGGTTATATTGTTGAAAAACATGAGTCAATTTGCGGATTACAAGAACAAATTCTGGCCAATATACCGAATGTGCTTTTGCTGGATATGGATGGATTGAATGATGATGCCATTACGATTACCCATCTATTAAAAGAAAATCCATTAACCTACACCATGCCAATTATTATTGTAATAGGCATTCGGAATCTAATGAAAGAAATTGAGACGTTGGAGGCCGGGGCGGAGGATTTTGTCGCCAAGCCTTTTCCACCCCAAGTTCTGGCAGCCAGAATTCATACCAGTATGCGGCGAAATATCCGGTTGCAGGTCTCCAATCCTTTGACCGGTCTTCCCGGAGCCATCCACATCGAAGAGCAGACGACTAAAAGATTGGAGCAAAATTTTAAAGTGGCCATGTGTTATGTAGACATTGATAATTTCAAGGCCTTCAATGATAAGTACAGTTATAATCGGGGTGATAATGTTATTCGAATTTTAGCCACCATATTGAACGAGAGTGTGGCCATGTTTGGTCAAAAAGGTGATTTTGTCGGCCATGTCGGTGGAGACGATTTCATCATGGTCATTGATTATGACTGTGTCGATGAAATCTGTGGTTATGTTACCAGCAGTTTCGATACGCTGATTCCTTTCCAGTATGACGAAGAAGATATGAATGAAGGATATATCGAATCGGTCAACCGGCAGGGTGTAAAGATGAGATATCCGATTATGACAGTTTCCATCGGTGTTGTCACAAACCAATATAGAAAAGTGAATAATTACTTGGTGATGACCGAGCTAGCCGCCGAAATGAAAGAATACGCCAAAAACTTATCCAATAACGATCCCAATAAAAAAAGCATTTACCGCATCGATCAGCGCACTAACTGAGATTGCAACTATCGGCTTGCAGGAGGCATAGATGACCGCTTCTCGCTCTCCAGAGTATCTTGAAATTATTGAGAGAGTTGCTTAGTCTAGCGTGACTTTATTATAGAAACCCCGGGGTAAAGAGAGTAGAGAGCCATAACCGCTTGAAAGATCACCGGTTATGACTTTTGTTTTTGGTGGGGATATGTATACACTGAAATTATTTTCTGTAAAAATTGATTTTATACTTGACATTATTGCATATTACACCTAGTCATATCCACTTTGCTTGTCAAAAAATCTCTTTTTTCTCTATACCGTCCAAATCCTCCAAACCAACCCGTAAATTTCCATACCTTTCCCAACTCCTTGAGCAAGGATTTTGGCTGGACCTGGGAAAATGGCCAGACACGCCCTTCCAAAAAGGTGATATGCGGCTTAGTGTAGATGAGTACGGCCACGTGCTTATTGCCAGGGCCCCGCTTGAATTTGAATAATTCATACTCAAGTTGTTTCTAAATAGGCCATACGCTGTGAGAGCGAAAGGGTAGGGGAGAGAATTCCTTTCTAAATCGAACGGCTCGTAGAAAGAAAAATAAAAGCCAAAAACCGGTGTCTGCGTTTCAAACGACACGGTTTTTTGTTTGACTAATTTCGTGGATTTGCTACGATAGAAAACGGTATTTACTTTATTGAACACACTATATGCCAAAAACAAAAATCAAATCTAACCAATATAAAGAGGAAAAATCCATGGTAAAGCGGCTTGATATCAATACCCTAGATGAGAAAACCCAAGCGTTTCTCAAGAGTATTCAGGTGGAAAAAGAACAGTATCTACTGGAATCTAACGGCAAGCCTATTTTAGGCGTTGTGGCTCCAGACGAGGTTGAACGAGCCGAACGTTTTAAGGTGCTTGACCGAGTATGGGCCAAAAATAAAGAGTCAAAATCTGATGAGGTACGCAAAGACGTCGCCGAGGCCTTAAAGGTAGCGACCGGTCGAACCATATGATTCGAGTTGTATTGGACACCAATGAGTATGTGAGCGCCTTGATTCAGCCGGCCAGCGTGCCGGCTGAAATTTTGCAGGCCTGGCGCAACGGGCAAATTCTTTTGATTACTTCGCCCCAAATTCTGGAAGAAATAGAGCGGGTCATTCATTATCCACGGATTCAGAAAAAATATCATCTTACCGAAAGCGACATTCGCGATTTCTTGAGTTTGATTGCAAAAGAAACTTTTACTACTCACGATGAAATCAAAGTTGACGTGATAAAAGAAGATCCCACAGACAACAAATTTTTGGCGTGCGCTTTGGAAGGGGACGCCGATTACTTGATCAGTGGTGACCGTCATTTATTGCAATGCAAGGCCTACCACGGCATAAAAATCCTTCGCCCTCGTGAATTTTTGCAGGAATTGAAAGAAAAATTTACCTGATAATCGCCAGTTATCTTTTTCTCGTCAAAAAAAAATCTAATCAATGGTTGGAGAAATAGACCTGTCTACACCTGATAGGGGAGGGGAGTAAAGGAAATATGGCGGGATAGGCCGAAAAAAAACACTATTTATAAATGGCTTTCGTGATGAGGGCTTTTTTTTATCGGGTTTTCTTTGTTTGGGTTGGATGTGGTAATCTATAGCATCATTCACCATCAAAGCAAAAAGGGTGTTTCAATGCTGAAACGAGAAGATTATGTTTGTTTCCTTCGCGAGGCAATTTTTGATTGGTAGACGAATTTTTATTGTCACCATCTGGGAGGGTTAAAACCCTCACCTTTAGGTGAAGGCTTC
>CAZXSQ010000345.1:0-7826 GCA_964643335.1 uncultured bacterium | reverse complement strand
CGCATGCGGGGATCTGTGCGGGGGGTGCCGGGTAACCGGCATCCCTACCGCGACTGGACTGGATGACCAGGAGAACTCTATTGATGCGCTCTGGCAATATCAAGCTGGGCTTCACGAATAGCGAGCCGCATGACGCGGGGATTGCGGTCTAACGCTTTTTTGAGTTCAGCAGCCGCTTCCGCTGTCTCACCTTTTTCTTCCAGCACAAGTGAAAGCAAGTAATGTCCGATGGTTGCGGATGTCCCACGGTAGGCATAATCTCCGGATGTTAGTTTTTTTGCACGTTGTTCCAATTCTTCCATCAAGGATTCGTATTTGGAATTGTTTCCAAGCGCTTTGTGGGCTTTTGCCTGGAAAATAGTACCCAGATGAGGTCTGGTGTATTTTTCCTGGATGATTTGTAGTAAATAATCATTCGCTTTTTCTTTTTTATCCAGAGCTCTATAGACCTTGGCCAGATTCCAATACACATGGGCGCGGAAGTCAGGCGTCCGTGCGGCTACTTCCAGATTTTTAGGATATTCACACGCTTCTTCATAATATTTTAAAGCCGTATCGTAGTCCTGTTTTTTAAAAGCCAGATCACCTAGTTTTTGATTGACTTCAACCCAGGCATGATGAATACCGTATTTGCCTTCCCAACTGTGAAAATGGCGCGTGCTTAGTATTTCATAAACAGGCTCCAGTTTTTCCACCTCATTGGAAGAGAGCCGCAGGTCTATCCATCTCGAAACGAGATCATCACTGGTTTTGACCACATCCAAGTGTTTTTCCAGAAAAGCAAGCCGTTCTTTTTCGGATTTATCAATCCTTTCTGCAACCTGGTCGTATTCCAAAAGCACACGTGCATCTTGCAGATTCAGTTGAAACGCTTTTTGGTAAGCATTATACGAAGCCTGCTGATCGTTTTTAAAATGCCGATGTCCGTAAGCAATATTGCGCCAGGCCTGCTGTAGCTTGTCATCCAGTTGGACGGCTTCATTCCAATAGTTAAAACCTTCTTCCCGCTGACCGCTGGCATAAAGCAGATTGCCCAAAAATAGGTGAGCCTTTGCATCGTTGGGATATTCTTGAATGGCTGCCTCGAGAGCCGCTTTGCCCTCCAACCGATGGGGATTGGTGTAGTCCACCGGGCCTTTTCCCGCTTTTGCATAAAAGGTACTGGCGGCTTGTTCTTCACCGATAAGTTCTTTGAAATAGCCTCGAAAGTAATTGACCATTGGATTGATGTCAGAGCCGGTTTTGTTTTTACTATAGCGCGCCAAAATTGCATCGGCATCCTGATACAAACCGGCGTTGGAGTAATACACGGCGAGTTCGAGGTAATTCTGTACTTCATCCCGCATAATGGATGTCCAGGTGTCAGCCCAAGAACTGGAATTACCGGATGCAAGTACTTTTTCATAGCCCCCCATGAAATGCATGGGATCGAGTTCAAGTGCTTTTTCAGAGGCGGATAAGGCTTTATCCAATTTCCCAAGGTGGCGGAATGCAGCTGCTTGGAGTGCCGGAATATCTGCGAACTTACCATTCTGACTGGCCGCCTGATCCAACTTTTCAACGGCGCTTTGATAATCGTCCCGGCGCAGATCGATTTTGGCTAAATTATAATAAGCCATTGAGAAATAATCGTATGTATAGGTAGCCCTGTAAAAATTATCGTAAGCTTCTTTGAAATTTTGCATGCCTGAGTAGGCAAGACCTTTGCCAAAATAAATGCGCGAATTGTCATAATCACGAATTAAGGCTTTATCGAAATAATCCAACGCCTCCTGCCATTTTCCATCTTTTAAGGACAAAAATCCCATCTCGGTATTTACACGGGAATCTTCAGGATCTTTTTCAAGCGCTTCTTGATAATAATTCAACGCCTGGCGGGTTCTAGTAAATTTATCGAGCCATTCTCCTGCATGATACAACTCATCTTGATTCATTTTTTTTGGATTACCAGGATTCTTAAATCCTTCAGGCAGTTCCACGCTTTGAGGTGGCTGCTGCTGCAATTCAATTTGCAGGTTGCCTTCCGAATCGTAAACCGACAACCGAAGATCGTACACTTTCGTATCATCGGTCACTTCTTTTTCAACTGTATAAGGATTATCGGGCGAGATATTGGTTATGGTTTCCGAAAGAACGCTATCGGTTTTAGTATTCTTTAATACAACTTTATAATTGTTGACAATCCCAGTGGAATACACCGCACCAAAGGCTTTCTTGTCTTTCAGGTCTGTATTGATTGCGAAATCTTTATCGGCTTTGTGGAAGCCACGTGTATCACGGACAGGATACCAGTAATCATGAGCGGTTTTCACTTCATTCGGCCACATCCAGTGATAATCCGGTTGGTTGTCGCTCCATGCGCCGGCCTGCGGTTCGAAGTATGGGCCTCCACCTTCCGTGAGGATATCTTCCCAAATACGCCCGGATGGTCCAGAACCCCATGTCCAAAGTTTCTTGCCTGGCATGATGTGATGATTGGCCACATGCACCATACCGCCTTCAGCGCGATGGTCGTAGGTACCGAACCAATCGGAAGGATTGTTGAAAGCGAAATAGCTGCTGGCATTGGGTGAGTTTTTCCACCAGGTGAGATCCACACCGTCATGGATTGGCCAATTAAGGAAGGAATGCTTTCCATGCCCGGTTACCATATCTCCAGGATATTGGGCTTGTGACCATTCATTGGCATGAGTGGCGGATGTTGCCCAAAACTGGAACGGATGCTTTTGGTTGGTGGGATTGATAAAGATATAATCGCATCGCATATAACTCTTGCCAGGGAATAAAGTCATCCCTATCAGCCAGCGCATTCGGTAGATGGGTTCCGTCTCACTAACCCACACGGTCGCGCTTCCGTCGTCATGCTTAACGATGCGGTGATCCACTGGCATAAAGCATGAGGGTCTGTGCCCATGAGGAAAATTCCATTCGATACCGCCGGAAATCCAGGCTCCTGTCATGCCGATAAGACCGGGTTTGATGGTGCGCTGCCAATAAAACCAGACATAATCGTTGGTTTTATTCACTGCACCATGCAAACGCCCGCCGATTTCAGGTAAAATAAGAATTTTGACGTAATCGTTTTCTAGGATGACTCCCTGATAGGTTTTATCAACTTTATTCTCGGTGAGAACATCTTGAAGCGTATACGGGTAAATGTCTCTTCCCGAATCGAAAAAGTTTGAGTGTACCTGCGGCGGTTCAATCTCCCAAGTTGGAATAACCATTTCTTCTTCTCGTACTGATACGTCAGCAAACGAATAAGCACATGTTGAAATGAGTAATGCAATGATGAGAAGAAGTTGTTTCATTGAAACCTCCTGATTTATATCTATATATTTGTGAAGATAATTCCAGATTAATAAATTTCAAGCCACTTAAATCAGTAGGATGGGTCACGTTGTTTGACCCATCTCGTTAAACTTAAATCAATTCAACCAAACTCTATATGTTTGAATCCCTCGTCCAATAATAGAAACTTCCATTACACCCGAATCCGTTTGATGAACTTTAGAGTCTATCGTCCGCTCTACAATATTATTCAACTGCCATTTTATGTTATTGGATATGTTGAAATGAATTTTTGCATCGGTATTGATGCCGTCCAATTCGCGCAGACGGAGAATGAAACCATCCCCGTTTTCCGCTTGTTTGAAATTTTGAACCAAAACATTAGAAGCGTCGTTAGTAAGAAATGTAAATTCATTAGGTGGCAGAACCATTTCTTTATCGGTATTCAATGTTAATGGCAAGACCTGAAGGGGATAACTAACTTCATCGGCGAAGCGGGTTGCCACACTCGGTTTATGTGGACCTTCGTGATAAGACAACGAGTACCTGAAAGTCACCGGCCCGCCTTGGCTTGCTTTATAATTGGTGAACCAATAATTGTTCATGGCATAGGAGTAAATATGATTATTTACCAAAGGCAATTTCTTAAGCCAAGACTGTTCGGCGTGCATATCACAAAGTTCAATCAAAGGTGCATCATGAGTAACAAGAGTTACACCATACTCCTTATTCGATACGTCGATCCAGCGGCGTACAGTATAGAAGTTTCGATTCGCACCTGGAATTTGGTTTGTTTCCGGATGCATGACAGCAAGAGGAATTTCGAGGGTGAATTCTCCATCGGGGACATTGAAGGGAAAGGCGAAGCGAACAGCTTCTTTTTTCCTGATATCCTCTTTGTCCATGATGTTGATGAAATCAACACGATCTATATCGTTGTAGATTTGAACTTTTTGATCCAGCTGGTTTACGCCCTGTGCTTCGATTCGGGCGTTGATGGAAGTTGTTAAATGATTATCGGTTTGTCCGGAACTTAAATAAGCGGCTGAGGCGGTCTTGCTGTCATGTCCATTTGGACCGAGGACATGAAGATACTGATTTATACCGTATTGGCCGTCCATATCAACCAGTTGGCGCTTTTGCGGTAAATAGATCAATGAACTGACCGCGCCTAATTTTTCATCCAGCTGGACTTCCCAAAATCGGTTGGCTATATAACCTCGTGGAATATCCACACTAAAGTCTGATTCCTGCTCTTTTGGAGACTCGGGTACAAGTTCATACACTTTATATCCGAATGGAGGAATATCTTTTACTGAAAATGAATACCCCCCAGATATAGGTGTTAGAGGAGAGCGATTGCCCTCTTCATCAACAGCTATCCAGTGTTGGGATACATCCAATTCGTTGGATAAATGAGTCGGAAGGAAGGCCTGATCGCTTCGTTCCCATTGTGTCAAATTCCAGACTGCATAGGCATAAGTCCGGTCATTTTGAATTTGTTCGGTGAGTTCTTCCAGTCCCTGACGTTCCAAGGACGAAGCCATCCATGATGCTTTTTCCATATAACCTTTTTTAATCCGCCATTGTTCTTTAGCAAATGGTGACTCCGGCTGAGTAATACTGTTGTGTGCCCCCCAGGTATGTTCATCATAAAGAAGAGCATGATCGTAAGCGATTTCGATATCTTTGGTGGGGTATTGCTCGTTACTGCCGGCCAGTTTTGAAAAGGCCCATGCTGTTTCAGCGGTTTGTATTTTCAAAGTGGCCATCCGGTTCATCGCCGTTTCACGAGCTGATGACGCTGCACCGTCTTCCCAATAAGGTGTGTAATCCCCTCGATAACTGGGGATTACATCATCGAAGTTTTCTACCAGATCCTCGAAAGGAGCCACGGCATCGGAGATAATTAATTTTGGAACCTGGTATTGTTGATTCCATTCCTGCACCACTTCCGATAAATGAGCGGGTGGCGGGGTGTTATCGGCAAAGTAGGCTCTGAACTGTGCCACATCATAAGGATAATTTTCATTCTCTTCGAATTTCATTAAGGCATCCAGCAATCTATATTTATCATTTTCCGATTGCAGAAGATTAAAAATCATCGCATAACCGTAACCGGTGTTCCAAACCAGTACTTTGCTTTCTCCATCCGGGCCGATCCAGTAATAAGGTTGTCCATTCAAAGCGAGAGTTGCATATCCGATTCTTGCGCTGAAATTCGGGCCAAGTTGAAAATATTTAATTCCAGCTCCGTCGAGAACAGGAACCATACCCCATGTATAGCCTGGGACATCTGTGATCATCGCATCGATAGGTGGTGGTAAATGTTCTTGTTCCGCCAGATGGGCTGAGTAGTAGACGTTGCGAATAAGTTCTTCATCACCGCAAAGGGCAGTTAGCATGTTTAGATAGAGCGCATCAAGTGTGACGACACCCTGGCGCATATAGCTAAGAAGGCGTTCACAATCGGCTGGTGGCTCTTCATTGAGAAAATGTTTTACTGCCCAAGTCACTTCTGTATTCCATATGTATCTCGCTTCCGGCATATATCCTTTTTGCAATGATTCCTCATACAGATCAATGGCCTGTTTGATAAATTTTTTGTGATCCGCAAGCACTGTTGTTTGAATATTTGTGTAACCTATATCCACATGGGAACCGGGCATGAGATACACCCGCCAATTCCTACAAGGTTTAACAGTAATTCGCTTTTCTATAATGTTGTTTTTCACAGCGATACGGGTGATCAAATGTTGTGGATTTTCCGATCTTGGAATAGACAATTCAAATGAGTTTTTTTCGGCCTTAGAGATACTTGCGAGTGGCTCCTCTGAACCCTTTTCTTGTGCAATAATGATAGATGAAATATCCGATGGTTTTGCCATGCGGGAAAAATGGAAACGGAATTGCCTTTTTCCGTTTTTTGACACCAATGGCAGGGGAGTCACTTCAAGCAATAGATCTGCATACTCTTCGTGGCTGTATTCGCCGGGAAGTACAATTTTCATATCTTGGGGGACATTGCCTTGGGCATCTTTGACTTGAAAAGCCAATCCCCAACCCCCGGTATGCTGATCCACTTTGACGAGTAGCCGATGCTGCCCTTTGGACATTGCAGCCGATACATGATCTCTAGTTTCACCAATTCCACGCACCTCTTTTATATCGTGTATTTTTTCTCCATCAAGCCAGATTTTCACACTATCATCGCTGCCGACATGGAAAACATAGTCTCCTGATTGGGCAACCTCCAGAAGACAGAAAAAATACACGGTTACATTTTCTAAAGTACCTATTTGACGATGAAGGACCATGACAGTATTTTCATTTGAAAATATCTTCCATTGATATTTTTCGCCATCAATTTCTATTCGTTCTTCCTTTTCAGGTGAGATGTCCTCTTCGCCATTCAGGAAATCGTAGTCGTGGCCTTGTAACGGTTCAGTACCAGATGGATCCGTGAGGGGGCCAAGCATCAACCAGTTTCCAATGGCACCTTCTTGGGACAAATAGAATGAGGCTTCCATATTATCCGAAACGGCGAGCTGAGTAAAAACAAAGAGGATTGTCAAGAAAGTGATGATTCTGTTCATCTTAATTATTCTCCTTATGGTTGATAGCAGATTATATACAAATTTATTCCTATTAATTAACGGCGAGAATAAGGAAATTCATATTTAAAATTGCCTTGAATGGGAAGCAGGATATCACCCGAACTGGATATACCGTTGCTTGTGCTGTAGATCGCGGCGATGCAGGTGGGGCATCCCTCCGGCTGATCAAAATCAATATCTGGTCCAATGCTGACAATGAAATAAGCCATGTTATGTTGTTTAGACCAATAATCAGGGGCATTTCTTGCTAAACCCGGCCATTGGTTGTCATGCCAAAAAAATCCCGGTTCAGCGTGGTATTGTCCTTTGAAATACTGCCATTGAGGCAATTCACGGCCCGCATGTGAATTCAGAAATGGACAGAAGATTGACGTGGTGAGATAGGAAATTGGAGTGGTCACGTAACGGTGTTGGGCGTTGTCGTTATCCAAATGAGGCGGCCAGGAATTTCGATCCATGAAATATTGGGTATACGCATCGCGGATGGATTTTTCTTCAGAAACAACTCTGGCCACTTTCGCTCGGGTTTGAGCGTTCAAAAAGTTCGGGACCGCAATAGCAGCCAAAATACCAATGATGGCAACTACGATAAGCAACTCGATTAATGTAAAACCATATAACCTCATCATAATATCTCCTGAAAAAATAAGGTACCTGCATATTTAACTGGAAAGTATAAAAAAAACAATGAACTTTTTTAATTATTGAGTTATTGATGCTTATAGCCATTCTATGAGATGTTGTAAGCGTGACTCTTCAAATAAACTTCGAAAATACATATAATGTTTCACACTTACTACTAAATAAAGAAAAGCATCATGCAATACGACATCACGTCCAAATTTATTGCGGAGAAGGGCAAGGAGTCGTTGTACCGTTTTTTTCAAAAGCAAGAAGCCCAGCATATGGAATTCATTG
>CAZXSQ010000344.1:5458-7852 GCA_964643335.1 uncultured bacterium | reverse complement strand
TGAACACCCAGATCAATAAAATCAATACCTTACGTTTTTTTATGACGAAGTTGGGTTCAGGGTTTCTTGGAGAAAAAAACATAACGCCTTCACCCAGATAGTACAATTTTTTTACTTTTTTTTAACTTCCCCATTGACAAAGCGTTATTACATGGATTAAAGTCGTCGCTATATAGAATAACGAATACCATTTGGAGTTAGCCAATGCCACGCAAGAAAGCAGAAGACCTTAGCCCGGCGGAATGGAAGATTATGCGAATCTTGTGGAAACTCAAAGCATGTGCCATCGGGGATATTCTCGCCGTTGCCGAAGAGGAACACGGGTGGACGCGCAGCACGGTGAAAACGCTTCTGCGCCGTATGGTGGATAAAGGTTTCGTGACTACCACCCGGGTAGGTAACAGTTTTCTGTACCGCCCGGCCCGTACGCCGTTGAAATCGCTGATGCGGTTGGTCGACATGGTGGTGGAGAATACCCTGGAGGGCACCTCCGGCCCCCTGTTGGCGCATATGATCAAGAAATGCGATTTAACCTATGAGGAAACCCAAGAATTGCAGGAGTTATTGGCCGAACAAGCTGCGAAAAAGGAAAACAAACCATGAACGCCATCGATACTCTCAACGGTTGGTCACAAGCATGGACGGGTTTTATGTGGGCTCATCTGATCGATATCACAATCGCCTTTCTCATCATCGCTGCCATCTGGACAATTGGGAACAAGCGCATGTCACCGCAATTGGGTTATTGGCTGTTTTTTTTCATCATATTCAAATGCCTGGTCCCTGTCCCTATCAGCCTTCCCGCTTCGATTAACAGCCTTTCTCCTTATCAAGCGGTTCAACGTTCCATGATGAAGATGCCGAAAATGTACTTTTTTTCACCCACCCAAGACAATGTTGATTCAAGCGAAACCAGAGAAGAATCTGCGAAGTCGAGTTCCATCCCTCTGAATAAAAGCATAACAAATATTACTAACTCATCTAATTCCCCAGTATTCGAAGATGTTGCCAGCAAAACAAGGAGCTCATCTTTGACAATTTCAACCATTCTTATGCTGGGGTGGGTGATAATAGTGATATTTCTCCTCGCTCGTTCAATGTGGACTCAATGGAGAACTACCCGATGTTATCGGCAAACAAAGCCTGTCGATTTAAATCAAATTCCTGTTGATGTGGAAGAGTTGAAACAACTTCTGCATATAAAACAGCCGGTTCAACTCATGACCGGTAAATCATTATTCACCCCCACCGTTTGTGGACTGTTTCGTCCGGCGTTGATCGTTCCGGAAGATTTCTTTACGGCCTTTTCACCAAATCAAATTCGTTGGATTTTACTGCATGAATTGGCACACATCCGGCGCCACGACTTGCTTGCCACGTTGATACAAAGAGTTGCGCTAAGCCTTTATTTTTTCAATCCGGCAGTATGGATTGCGAATAGTATTATTTGCCGACTGCGTGAATATGCCTGCGACGACATGGCTTTATCTGTATTTAACGGCAGCCGCAACGACTGCGGCAAGGGATTATTGAATCTGGTAAAACGGTTTCAACAATTCCCCACCTACTCCGTTGTCCCGTTGGGAATTGTGAGTGATAAAAACCAAATCAGGAGGCGAATTATGAGAATAATGGATACCGACAGAAGTGTGACCGCTATGCTTTCTTTCCCAGCGATAATGTTCTTGGTTCTTATTGGACTATTAGTTTTGCCGGCTTTTCAGTCTGAAACGAGCAAAGCGAGTCCAGTTAGTTCGACTTCAGAAAGTCCTACAGATCAATTGCACTCAAAAAATATTGTGATGCGAAAACTTGGTGAAATACCGGAGGGATGTTCAGCATGGATACCATCAAAGGATGAAAAATGGATTCCTATCGTTGATTGGGATACAGGGAATTTGGTTATCCTGGACTTGCAGACAAATGAAAAACGGTATTTGACTGACAAAGGCTCTTGGGAGGAATCTGAAGATTTTGCCCAATTTCCGGTTCTTTCCCATGACAGCGAAAACATTGCCTATGCATGGTATAATTCACAGAAAAAAATGTTTGATATCAGGATGATAAAGTATGACAGATCTTCATCCCCTCAAAAATTGTATAAGGGAAAAACAAGTACAGGCTACTGTTATCCGCTTTGCTGGAGTCGTGATTCTGAACAATTATTATTTATATCTCTGAAATCGAACAAGCAATATACAGTATTCAAAAATCAACTCAACATTCTTACAGTTGAGGATGGTTCCATTCAATCAGTCAAGAATTTAATAAATTATTGGCCCAGTTGCACTATATCTCCTGATGGCCGGTATGTGGCCTACGATTTCCCACAAGAAGATCTTTCAAAGTTGGAAGAAACACGGCAATTTGTTAGCGGTGATAAGCAAATACATT
>CAZXSQ010000344.1:0-5448 GCA_964643335.1 uncultured bacterium | reverse complement strand
TATAATTTGGAAAAAAGGACAGAGAAACCAGTTATCCAACACCCAGGCAATGACATTTTGCTAGGATGGTCACCGGATGGGGAATATATTTTATTCCGCAGTGACCGTTCAGGTACTCAGGATGTATGGATACAGCAAATCGGCAGCGACGGTTCTTTCATTGGATTACCTCGATTGGTCAAAAACAACATCGGTGATATCTCTCCTGGCGGTTTCAATCAAAAAGGTTCCTATTATTTTTATAACATAATTTATAGGGAGGGATCAGATGAATTTTATATCGTTGATTTCAACATAAAAAACGGGAAACTTGTGGGCAATTCCAAATCCATGGGAAATAATGCCTGGCCGGAATATTCAAAGGATGGTCAATTTTTAGCCTGGGTTGATGAAGATAAGAATATTGTTATTCAAAATCTGCAAAATGATGAGATGAAAAAAATCCCTACCGATCTGGAAGGAATCGCAAGATTACGTTGGACTGCTGATAATGGCACTATATACTTTGCGGCAGGGGGTATAAAAAACAAAAAGCCACCAGAGGGTATTTATAAACTCGATCTTGATTCAGAAAAAATTACCCCTTATCTTTTAAGAAAAGATGATAGTTACTATTACATCGGTTATGAATTCTCACCCGATGATAAAACCGTATATCTTCGTAAAAACGATAACACACCGAATCAAAGCGTGCATATGGATAATAAATACCTGATCCGGCGTGATATAGAAACCGGTGAGGAAAAAATTCTTTATTCCAATCCACAAATGTATTGGCTAACTGGCATTGATCTTTCTCTTGATGGTCAAAGGATCGCCTTTTGTTTACACGATCCTGAAAAGAATGTTGCAAGAATTATGGAAATACCATCGGTTGGTGGAGAACCTGAAGAGATATTACTCCAAGAGGAGAGTAAGGCGATTCACCGTTTAATTTACACATTGGATGGAGAGAACATTCTTTTTATGAAAAAGGGTGATCCTCGTGTTTGGAAAGTATCCGTGGAAGGTGGTGATGCACAATTGCTGTGGGAACCCAGCGTTCCTATTACCCGTTTTCGGTTATATCCAAACGGAAAGATGACCTTCCAGCGTGATCCTTTGCCTGAGAAAGAACTCTGGGTGATGGAAAATTTTCTGCCATAGAAATGAAAAGAACGAAAAAATTGGTGGGTTTCACTCCGTTTAACTCACCCACCCTACATGACATTATGTTTTTTTTCAGCTGGGGATAAGGTGCAATGGAACAGCAGCGTTCAAATTCAAACATTGATCGACAAGTTGAAAATATTATAGAAAATGAAAAGCGGTCCATTATTCGAGATAATATTCTGTATTGGATTGCTTTCGTCTGTATCACATGGATTATCTTTTTTTTGATCATTTATTCCGGCACGATTTTTTCCGGGATGCGTGATGGCGAGATCCGTTATAATCACAGAATGGGATTTAAACTGGGATTCATCTACCAGCTTTTGAATTATCCGGCAAATGGAATATCTCTCGGTGAGATCAATAAAAACACCCTTTATATTGTAATTCCCGCCGGGATTCTTTATGCTATTTTCTTCTCTTCACTTACCTTAAAAGAATGTTATCACTTGGATCATCTCAAAGATTTAGCTTTGAATTTTCCAAATCGGGATGCAATTGATACGATTACAAATGAATATTTGCTGAATAATAGAAGTTATCAACTTTATGAGAAATTGGTGATGGATATTTTGGTCTTGGCTGGACCGGCGGCGATTGACCCTTTGACTCAGTTTATACGTAACCATATTCACCAAGCCGTTCAAGAGTTGGATAAGCACTCGTTGATCATGATTAAGAAGGGGCTAGATGCTCTCCAACAAATTGATGGGATTCAAGAAATGGATGTTGTAAAAGAAGTGATGGATAGTGAAACGGCTATTCGTTCACGGTTTCTGGATCATGGGTTGGATGATATGACTGTAAAAGACAACGAGGCATTGATCGCTTCCATCTTTGGTACGCTTTAATGGGTGGGTTGCTTCTCCGAGGCTTCGGTATCAATGGGGATAACAGCAATTTGAACCTTTTTGTTAAATACCGCCGCCACACGCCTAAAGGAGAGGCACAATGTATGCCTCTCCATATAAGTTAGCTATTAATGAAGCATCCAATTATGAACTGCGGTGTCTTGCGTTAAAGAAACGCTGACATCGTCAAAAAACACGGCTGCCACTGTATCGGGTTCAGCAGGGGGAGATTCATTGGTTTGCGGGGTGTCGAATGGATCTTGAAAACCAACGGATCCAACGGGTATCGGATCTTCTCCCTCCGCAAATTCCCAATTGCGAATGGCAATATCATTGACCAAAAAGGCTCCGCTACGGCCATCCGAATTGACTTGTAAAGATATTTTCGATCCACTAACAGGCCCAGGTCTTACCCAAACATTGCCTTGCAGTGTATCCATTACCCAAGGTGTATCCAAGTTATCGAGCAAAATTGGGCCCACAATTTCATTGGGAATCCATTCCGAGGAACCAACGACTACCGAAGCATAATCAACAAAATCAACGTAAGTACATTCAAATACAACCGCTTTACCTTCCCCAAAAGGTAAATCTTGGGTCAATCGAAACCATGCATCATCGGTTGTGGAATCATGATCCAGGAACAATTCGTTGTTCCCATCATCATCACGATCTTCCAACATTGACCACTGCGCTCCTGGGGGAACATCTGGAGTAATCGATTCCGTCAACCAATCATCGCCAATTTCCTCACGGTTGAAATCATCTTCGAAAATTGTGGTTTCGGAACCATCTTCTTCCAGCGTATATATCCTCACATCATCAATAGTTGCATCACGATCGACAATGGTACGAAACGCAAATCCTCCTGAAAAAGTGGGACCAATATTGAAAAATCGCAAGGCTTCAACATTGTCGCGATATACGGTTCCAGACTGTCCACCAGGATCAACCACAATCTTAACACGCATACCGGGCCGGTTGCCACCAAGTTGTGAGGCCTGACCTGTAGACCATCCACCATTGACCATTCCATAATTAAATCCCGTACCATTATCCACCAGGATGACTCCGCTGGTTATGTCCGATTCATAAGGTTTGGTGCCAAGGACGACAGTCGGTAAATAGGTGTTCTCATTAAGAAAATCGACAAAAGTATATTCAAATATTGTTGTCATTCCCTCAAAATCGACTTGCGCCTCAGTGCGTAGCCAGGAATCTCCAGAACCGTCATTATCAAGATGCAACATTCCGTCCTGGATATAAGCGTCCAAAGGACCAGGACTGGGGTCAGCCGCGAAGGTTTCATTGATCCATTCACTACCAAGTTCAGATCGTTCAAATTCATCTTCAAAAACAACAGTCTCATTGCCATTTTCATCGATTTGAGCAAAGTAGACATCATCTACAATCACATCCCTGGTATCGGTTACGACTCGAAAACCAACTCCACCTTCTAAAACAGGGACGGTCAAAAACTCTAAAAACTGTACACCATTTAGATACATGCTGCCTCTTTGACCCGATGGGTCAATTTCAAATCGAACGCGATCACCAGGTTGGATCGACAGCGAGACCTCATCCCCGGCTAATGGAATGTCTTCCCAAACCAAATTTCCATCTGCATCCTCCGCCCAGCGTGCCAGATCAAAGAAATCCGCACTGAAGCTGGCCCGCACTGCACCATTTTCACTCTCAATATCATTTGCGCCTAGCAATGGATAAACATAATTTTGTTTATAATTTGACGAGGCTTGATATCCACCACCCACAAAAGTGAAATCGAACAACAGCGCATCCGAACCAAAATTAAACTCATCCTGGGTGACAAACCAGGTGGGAGCATATCCCCATTCCAAGCGCAATTCTCCATCAACAATCTCAGGAACACCTGCATTACCCAATTCCTGCCAATTCGATAAATCTCCGCTGAAATCATCCTGCAAGATCACATTCTGGCCAGTTGCTACACTCGTAATAAACACTACACAACAAAGCATAGTGAACCAAAAACTCATTCTTTCCTTATTCCTTTCCATAATAAACACCTCTTTCTTAAAAATAGTGGATAGATCGATAATACGAATCATATTATTGGTAAAATTTAAATATTAATCAATAGCCAATTTGGGTTAAATAATTTAATTTTTGGGTAGGGTATTGATCCAATTCAAGGAAGGACGACAATAAAGGAGTATTGTTTAGAAGAATTTTCTTGCTAGACGATAATGAAATTGGTCGATGCAATTTAGTTACCTTAATAAAAGAAAATCCTTGAGAAATATTCATGAAAAAAATACTTTTATTGCTAATTATTATAGAACTGTTTTTAACCAATTTATTACATCCGAAGCCACTCGTAAATTCGGAGGAAGGGTATGTGCAATCTGTTCTGGATGAGATGACAGTTGAGGAAAAAATTGGACAGATCCTCTGCCCCCGTATTTTGTGGAACACACAACTAAATTCCTCACGGTACAATAATTTATCAGCTCAATTGAACAATTTTCACATTGGCACATTTCATGTTGTTGGCGGTTCGGCAGAAAATCTCGTTCCGGTATTAAATGCCTTGCAGGAGCAGTCTACCTATCCTCTGCTTTTCACTGCCGATTTAGAAGGCGGCTTGGGATTGGTCATAAGCGAGGGTACTCTTTTTCCACGAGCGATGGCCTTGGCCTCAACAAACAATCCGGACTTGATTCGGCGAGTCGCTGAAATGACCGCCCGTGAAGGGCGTGCAACCGGTTTAGGGATCAATTACTATCCTGTAATGGATGTCAATACAAACCCGAACAATTCGATCATTAACTACCGCGCATTTGGCGATGATCCAGAATTAGTTTCTCAATTAGGATTAGATTACTTAGCAGGCGCCCTGCAAGGCGGCATGATTCCCACAGCCAAACATTTTCCCGGGCACGGGCCTACGGCCATTGATACACATTCAGGCACGGCGGTTTTAGATATTCCTGAAAACATATTGCGAAACATCCATCTTGAACCATTCCAGCAAGCGATTGATTTTGGTATTCCTGCCGTGATGACAGGGCATCTCATCGCTCCTGCTTTAGGCGAACCTGATTTACCGGCCACCTTATCTGCAGCGATTACGACGGATTTATTATATAAAGAAATGGGGTTCGTTGGCCTTACCGTCACGGATGCCATGCTGATGGATGCTATCACCAACAATTTTTCACAAGAAGAAGCGGCGGTCATGGCTCTTAATGCCGGTGCCGATTTAATCATTTTCCCACCATCACTCAGCCGCTATTACAATGCGATTCGTGATGGTATCGAAAATGGAACAGTTTCAATGAGGCGTCTTGACGAAGCCGCTGCTGAAGTGCTCCGTGCCAAAACCCGTTTGGATTTGCATAATAATCGATTTATTGATGAAGACACTTATCAAAGCCAACTTCAAACCGATGAGGCTTTCCAA
>CAZXSQ010000343.1:7576-7859 GCA_964643335.1 uncultured bacterium | reverse complement strand
TTGTGGCATCCTCCTCATCTAACATAGTTTTGAGACAAATTCTCCTGATGAGCCATCTCGAAGAGTATTGAAAGGAAACATCTATGGATATTGTAAAAATTGACAAAGCAATCATGAGTGTGTATGACAAATCCGGGATAGAAGATTTAGGCAAAGCATTATCAGAAACCGGTGTTCATATCCTATCGACAGGTGGAACCGGCCGGGCATTAAAAAACGCCGGAATCTCTTATCAGGAGGTAAACGATTACACCGGCTCGCCCGAAATGCTCGAAGGCCGTGT
>CAZXSQ010000343.1:0-7566 GCA_964643335.1 uncultured bacterium | reverse complement strand
TGAGCCGATTGATTTAGTCGTGGTCAATCTCTATCCATTTGAAGCCACCATCTCTAAACCGGATGTGACCATTGAAGAGGCAACCGAAAATATCGATATCGGCGGCCCTACCATGATTCGGGCTGCGGCCAAAAACTTCTTTTCAGTAACCGTCGTCACTGATCCAAAAGAATACGATGTGATCCTGCAGGAACTCAGGGAACAAGGCGGGATTCAATTCAACACTCGCCGAAGGCTGGCCGCCAGAGCTTTCGAACATACATCGTCCTATGATAAGGCGATCTATTCCTACCTTTCAGCGTTACTTTAAAAAACGATCATACCTATCTATTTTACACCTGTTAAATCAATCAAACATCCCTTTTTGTACCGGCCGAATCTCTGTTTACCGGAAAAAATCCCAATTCTTTAGCTGTTTGTTCAGATTTGCGAAACCGTTCCCTTATGGCTTCTTCTAGAGGAAGATGAGCGACTTCTTGCCATAATTCTTCTTTGATTTTAAGAATTTCCAGCATTGCGTCTGATTCGTATTTCATTAAATTGATACCTCCAAAGGAGTAGAGAGACGAAGAGGTTTTAAATATCCCTCTGAAAAGTTTATAACTTCTCAATGGCTGCATTCACATCAGACCAAGGCAACTCTTGAGGAAGCTGCTCCCTCTCCGCAGCCAGGGCAGCCGTTACACCAGCCGCTTGCCCTAACATTGCGGCGTCGCCAGTCACCCGGTAACTGGAATGGGCGATGAAATCTCCGCTGATGCATCGCCCCGCCATCATGAGACCTTTCACGTCCTTTGCGATCAATGAACGCAGAGGGATATCGTAAGGTTTGCTTCTCACCCCAGTTCGATCAATCCCACCCGTCCCTTTATGCTTTTTGGGGGCATGAACATCCACACCAAAATGGACGCGGCAAACACCGTCTTCAAAGCGGGCGCCTTTGATCAAATCTTCTTTGGTGACTGTATACAGACCGTGAATACGCCTTCCTTCACGAACGCCGATTTGTTCACCGGTGGCCACCAGGCGAATGTTTTTCCAAACTCCTCCCAGTGACCGTAATCCGTTGATCATGCGGTGGAGTTCATCCCGTGCACGGATGGTGGCTTCGGTAATCTCTCTGGCATCAAAAGCACAGACACCGTATTCATGATTGGCCATCATGGCATATAAATCGTCATGAATACAGAACAGAGTAGGCCGGCTGTAGGAAGGGTTGATTCCGGCTCGCTGCAATTCGGTTCGGAAGCGGGTTTTGGGATCGTCGAATCCTGCCGGTTCTGCCAGGCAGCGCACAAATTGTGTTGCATCCTGTTTATTTAAACCGATAACCAAGGCGATTAAACTCATGGGTTGAGCCGCGCCATCACCTTCCCGCCCGTAATCGAAGCCGCAGCCTGCTCGGGCTGCGATATCCCCATCGCCGGTGGCATCGATAACCATTTTCGCCTGCCACGCCTGGCGTCCGGATTTGGATTCGGTGATAACATACTTCAACCGTTTCTCATCATTACAAATCGCAGCAACCGCCTGCGTGTGTAATTGAATCTTTATGTTTTCCTTGATGCACAATTCCTCCAGCAACGCTTTCATGGCTTCGACATCATACCCGATGGAATGGCCGTTATTGTAATATTTCGCTCCACCTCTTCTTTTGAGCTTCGTTTTGATTTCTTCGATGATTCCCGGCTTGTTTTTGCTGTCGAGTATCCAACTGAGTAATCCTGCTGTCCACGTCCCGCCTAAACAACCGTGCATTTCAATCAATGCGGTTTTCGCACCCGACCGGGCAGCCGATAATGCCGCTGAAACACCGGCTGGCCCGCTGCCGCAAACCAGCACATCGCAGTCATGTACAATCGGAACCTCACGCACAGGTTCTTGAATAGATTTGTTAAAATTGTTATCTGAATGACCAGTCTCAGCGGAGAGCGATTGGATTCCAGCAAGCGAAAGCATTCCTGTTGCAGCCGATTGTGTGAACAAACGTCGATTGATTTTTTCCGGCATTATTACCTCTCAGATTAATTAAAATTAGTTTTATTCAATCAATTACGTATTTACTAAATTTATGATTTTTACCCCACAAGGGGTTATATATGATAGCCAGGGCTAACAGCCCTGGAAAAATAGAAATTCAACCCAAAACCCTGAAGGGGTTTCAGAAGATATATGGCCTGTATTTTTCTTCGGCCTCTTCAGGGCGAATGGTTTTTCCCATTTCTCCCGTTTTCAGTCAGAAAAACTTCTTGATCTCTTTTTCATACTCAGGAAAATAATTCGAGATGATCTTAATATTGAATTGACGCAAAATGGATTCCTTTGATTCCCGCGCCAGCAGAAATTCAAAAGATTTCTTCACAAGTTCCGATGGATCGACGTTCCCACCTGTAAGCCTTTGAAAGTCGTTGTTATTCACAGTGACCGAGTATTCCTTTGATGAAGGTGGATTGCCAACCTCGACAGAAAACTGCCAGCCGTCTCCAGTTTCAGATTGATTTTTGATGGTGATTGGTTCACTCACGGTAACTCTCCTTATAATAAATGGACGGTAAAATCCTATTGACTTTCACCGTCCATTGTAATTGTATTAGACCAAAAATACCATGCTATTCGAGAGTATTGATCTTGATATTGCGAAACTCGACTCGTGATCCATGACCGAGAAAACCAATGTGGCCTTTGTCCCGTTTTAATCCTGGATGGTTGCGACCGTCTATGGTTTTCGGGGTGCTGGCTTCTTCAATATTGGCATCGACAATGGTTTCACCGTTGAGTACCACTTTGATATTCGGCCCATTGGCGTAAACCACTTCGTGATTCCATTCACCGACTGGTTTCAAATATCCCACCTTGGCCGGTACTACTCCGTAAATGGAGCCGTGCTTCTGCCACGGTTTGATGTTTTTATATTTATCCGCTGTGTTGTCAATGATCTGCAGTTCCATTGCTTGATACGCCGCGTTCCCCTTGGCAGGCGTTCGAATGCCCAGTCCATTGTTCGATCCGGGAGTCAACTTGAATTCAAAACTGAAAACAAAGTCGCTGTATTCATTTTCGGTATATAAATTACCGCCCGGTTTGCAAACAATAGTACCGTCTTCAACAACATAACCTTTCGTATCTCCAATCCAGCCAGTCAGGTCATAATTATTGAAAAGAGAGACAAAACCTTCTCCAATAGGTTCTCCCACAGGCTCCGGTTCGGGCAGTTCTTCCAGAAAATCTTCTGCCTTCTTTTTTATATCAGCGTCTTCTACGCTCTTGACCACTTTTTGCAGGGCATAGTACGATTCAGGCGCACGAAGACCTTTGTCCTCATCTTCTTTGGGACAAACGATTTCAATAATTGTCGCTGCGGCTTTCTCACTAAGCTCGCTTTTTTCAAGACAATCCAATGCAGGTTCCAGTGCCGCGACATCTCGTATTTGTGCAAGTCCGTCCAGCAACAATTCTTGCCCCTCGGTGTTTCCGATGGTATCAAGGGATTTTTCGTATCTTTGTACTTTCTTCTTTGCGGATAGATTGGAATCATTCACCAACCGAGTATATCCATGAAGAGTCATTTTTCTACATTTTGAGTTATCCGTTCCGGCTGCGATGTCGAGCAACGGATTAGCAGCCGCAATATCCGGCCACTCACTCAATGATTTTATGGCTGCATCTTTCATGTCCTCATTTTGGCTTTGTGTTTCTGACACGACTGTTTCCAATGCTTGTTTCCCACCAATTTCCGGAAGCGTTTGCAGGAGATATGCTTTCTCTTGTCCTTCCTTCTGGCTGATGGCTTCCAAGATTTGACCAGCGCGTTTTGCTGGATCATCGATCCGGTTGGCGGTTGAAACCAAGGCTTTTCGTGCGGCTGATCTTTCACTGCCACTTTTGGCATCAACAACAAGAGCAATCAGTTTGGGGATTTCATTTTCATTGGCCAGAACAGCGAGAGCCTTAATTGCTTCCTGCCGGACAGTTTGATTTTCATTACCTGTGAATTCAAAAACCGTTTGTGAGGTATTTCTTGCTCTTCTTTCGGCAAGCACATCAAAAAGCGCCACCTGAGCGGAAGGTGTCACTTCCGGTAGAGCCTCGACGATAGCCGGTGCGATTGCTTTCGTCTGCAGGCGCAAAAGCGCTTCTTTGGCAGTTCGTACAATTGCAGAATCTTTTGTGTCCTTTAGAAGATCGATCAATGCAGGTATCGCTTTGCTCTCACCCAGTTTCACCGAGGCTTTGATAGCGCTCTGTTGCACGTCTTTATCGTCACTCTTTATTGTTTCAAGCAAAGCAGGAAGCGCTGCAAGATCGCCGCGTTTCCCCAGCATGTACAGAATTTCTTGCTTTACCTGGGATGAAACATCATCAAGCTGCTGAGTCCATTTTTTAGTAGCGGATTTACCCGGAACTTCTTTGGCAAGGTCGAGAGCTGCGTCACGATACTGTTTACTCTCAACTTTCATTGCATCTAAAAGATCAGGCAGAGCATCTTTTCCTTTGATCTGAACCAAAACACTCAATGCGCCGCTTCGCACGTTCACCACTTCCGGTGATACACGTGATTCCATCAACTCGCGGCATATGGTTTCCGCCATATTTTCCTTGCCCTCTTCCGCTAACCGGCGGGCATAAAGGAGATAATAGGAATTGGCTTCTGACCTGAGATAATACGAACCTATTTGTGTGGCCTCAGCCAAAACCTCTTTGACAGCAGGATCGCCGCTATTCGCCAGGGCATATAAAGTCACCAGTCTTAATTTCTCATCCTTGCTGTTGGCGTACTTTTTAATTGCGTGACTTGCATCGCTGTTTTGTATAACCCCCAACGCCCGGATAATCCTAACTAAGTTTTCACCCTTTACGGACGGCAGTGCTTTGAATAAAGCATCCGAAGCATCCTGCGAACCAATAGCCAGCAGGGCTTGAGCCGCCGGTTCACAGAGGCGTTCATCGGTTAAATAAGCGCCGAGAGGTTCAACCGCTTCGTCTTTTCCCGCTACCTGGATTTGGCGGATTAAAAACGCTTGCACTTCATCATTGGTTGCCGATTGCAGTGCGTTGATCATCGCTTCAACCACCATCTTACGATCGGCTTCCGCTTCCGGACGGCTGACGTATTTGGCCAACCCGCTGATGGCGTACCGGACTTTTGTATCGTCTCCAGCACCGGGTGGAAGCAGGATTTTGCACATGCCTTCAATTTTTTCCGGCCCGAGTTCGACGAAATTCGCATTGATTTCATTGAATTCTGAAACGCTCTGTGCGGGCATTTTCGCGATCAACTCGGTCACGGATGCAGCTGAAACCTGGTTTATTGAAAAGCAGGTTAGAATTGCAATCCCGCTGATGACTAGAAGTGTTTTCTTTATTATGTGTTTCATCATCTATATGTCTCCAATTTCTTTTGTTTATATTTTTTCTTACAGATGCCACGGTGCCCGCATTGGTTGATAGATAAGGCGGTTGGCTTCTTCGTCATCGATAAATTGCAGTTTATCCGGATCGAATTTCAGATTCCTTCCAAGCCGAACCGCGATTTTCCCAAGATTGACCAACGTGCACGAACGAAACGCTTTCACTTCATCCAGCGCGAATTTCCGCCGAGTTCTGACTGCTTCGCTGAAATCGGTGAGCTGTGGCTCCGGATCGGGGAAAGCCGCCAGTTTCTCTTCAAGATTGGGGATATCGGATTTAAAGCCTTTGTAAAGTTTCCCCTCCGGTCCTTCGATAAATGGAGCGTCTTTGTCTTTGTTTTCACCATCCAAAATGATCTGGCAGCCATCGGCGTATTTCAAAGTAATGCGCCTCCACGAACTAACCGCATCCGGATGTTGTTGCGGAGCATCCACTTCCACCTCGACCGGGCTGGTATCGTCTTTGCCCAAAATATACTGCGCGGGATCGAGGTAATGCTGCCCCATGTCTCCCAGACCACCGCCGTCATAGTCCCAGTAACCGCGGAACGTGCTATGCACACGGTGGGGATGATAAGGTTTATACGGGGCCGGTCCAAGCCAGAAATCGTAGTCCAACCGTTCCGGGATGGGCTGCGGAGTCAGGTTGGTTTTGCCGCTCCATTGAAATTTCCAGTTAAAGCCGGTGTGTCCGCTAATGGTGACCTTCAACGGCCAGCCCAGCATCCCGCTGTTTACCAATTTTTTGATAGGTTTGACTGTCGTCCCAAACCCGTAATAGGTTCCCCGGAAGCGGAACCAGGTATTGATACGGAATATGCGTCCGTTTCGCTGAATCGCTTCCACCACTTTTATTCCCTCGCCGATGGTGCGGGTCATCGGTTTCTCGCTCCACACGTCCTTCCCCGCTTCCGCTGCCGCTATCGAAATCAAAGCGTGCCAATGCGGTGGCGTTGGAACATGCACGATATCGATATCGGGCCTGTTCAGCACTTTACGGAAATCCCGGTATCCTTTGACATCGGAATCCGCACCGCCCAGCGCTCGTTCCAGATGCTGCTCATCCACATCGCAAACCGCGACGAGTTTCGAACCGCCGTAACCGAGATGACCTCTTCCCATGCCACCGACACCGATGACCGCTTTCGTTAGCACGTCATTCGGTCCCGGTTGTCCCGAGGCCGCCAGGCAATGGAGCGGAACAATGGTAAAGGCCGCCGCCGAACCGGCGAATAGGGCGGATTTCGTTAAAAACTGCCGTCTGTTCAAATGTTTCTTTGTCATGATTGAATTGAACTCCTGAATTTTTGACTTCTATGACCATCACCGGGGTGCCAATGGGACGTCGTTTGTACCCTTGCGTTAACCCTGCAAGGGTGTAAACAGCACACCCTTGGCACCCGGAGTTTGGTTCATTACATTGAACTTCAAATCCTGATTTTTTTGAATAGTGACTCATCGATTGCCCGAACAAAATCGCACGATTCCACCAGCTGTACCGTTTTTTTAGTGACGTAAATATATTCCACATGCTTGCCCAGACTTTTGACTTGCTCGATGGCCGGCGCCAGGTCGGCGTCATTGCTGACCAGCACACACACATCATAAACATTGGTATAGGCCAGCGAAACCATATCGACAGCCAGCCGCACATCGACGCCTTTTTCAACCTGGGTCTCCCCGCGTTTCTCCAATGATCCGAATTGCAACTGAAAATAGGGGGTATTCTGCAAATAGGAAATAAAACGTTGTTGATCATGATAGCTGGCTTGCTGCTCATGATCCGCAGGCGGGCATAGATAATAATATGTTCGAATGAGTTTACGCTCCGGACCGGTTAACACTTTGGACAGTTCATAATAATCGATCTTCAATTCCGGTTTATATTCTTTCAACTGGTAGTAAAAGTTACTCCCATCAATGAATATGCACACTCTCTCCATTATGAACTCTCCCGCCTCCAGTCACAAAAAAGCACCTATTTTGAGCATACCCGTTTTAAGGCGTCTGTTCAACTTGAATATGCTTGTTTAATCTAATGCCCTTGTAGGGAGAGATGAGGCCACGAAACCCACCATCTTCACTACAAATTTCGAAATTCTCTTGACAAATTGATTCGATTGTGATATTAAGATGAAGACAGGTGTTATTTCTTATT
>CAZXSQ010000342.1:1879-7860 GCA_964643335.1 uncultured bacterium | reverse complement strand
ATCCTGGCTTGCTTCAAATCCATTCAATGCTTCCTCCAATCAATTAAATAAATACTCTTTACATTATACATGCCCATTGTATAATGTAAAGAGTATTTTTCAAAAAAAAATCAGATTTTAATATATGTGGGAAATAACGCAAATGGAATGGTAAACTTATTTTGTATCAATCACATGTTTATACCTGAAAGATATATTATAAGACCAGTTTACATTGTTTTTAAATGCGCAATTACGAAGTAGATAAATGGGTTTTTGCTTTGTTTCAACTCCTCCTCTTTGCCCTTGTAGTCCAACAATTTTACTGCCGGAAACTTCAAACTCAAATGGTTTTCCCAAAGTTTATACTCAAAATGCTTTGGACGCCATTTGGGATGTTCATCTCCCAAGACCAACAGACTCATTATCGGTTTTTTGAACCTTAAATACAGCAAGCTATTGTAAATATACATCCGTTCGGGAATCTTGACGCGGCGTTGTGATTGCACATCGATGTGAATATACCCAAGCCTCTTTCCCATTTTTGCGATACACCTTCAGGAGTTTATCCACATATCTTTTGCCGACTGTTGCTTCATTGGCGATCTTCTGCAGCTCTTTTTCTAGTGATTCATACCCCCGGGACCAGTCGATATCTTCATGAATCTTGGGGAAGAACAACAGCATGAACCAGTGCAAGAATACATCCAGGATATCTTTCCACGAGCTATCGAAATCGGCCGGTTCCGGCTTGATCTTTGACATGCCGCATAATTTCTTTCGGGAATAGTATAACATCCAGAGAGTTTTAACATATCCCACAATGGAGGTAAATTGACGTGGAAGGTTGGTTCAGTAGAATATTATGGCTACACTTTATTTCTAGAAACGTCATACATTGCGGGTTTTATGTCCAAATTTGCCATTATTTTGCGCTGAGAGTTGCTCGGTGTTTTGGGTTCACCCTATGGGGTTTTGAGCCTGCCTATAATGAATGGGGAATATTAGGAACCTTTGGAAGTTATGCTTTCAACGTTTTCAAAATCGACGCGCACTAACTTTTCTTCTCCTTGGACGAATTTTTCTTCTTCTTTTTCTCTTTCTTCTTGAATGGTTTTCTGGTGGGTGGACGTTTCTTCGTCCCATTTGATAGGATAGCGGCCACTGAAGCAGGCGTTGCAGAATTTTTTGCTGTCACCGCCGACTGCTTTCAATAATCCTTCAACAGAGAGATAGTGGAGAGAATCGACGCGAAGGTGTTTTTGAATCTCTTCGAGTGAATGAGTTGCGCCGATTAATTTGCCCCGATGGGGCGTATCAATGCCATAAAAACACGGTTCCACCCAGACCGGTGAGGCGATGCGCAGGTGTATCTCTTTTGCGCCCGCTTTGCGCAGCATTTTTACGATTTTTCGCATGGTGGTGCCCCGGACGATGGAATCGTCCACCACGATAATCCGCTTGCCTTCTAAGACCGATCTCACCGGATTGAATTTGAGTTTGACGCCAAAATCGCGGATACTTTGGCTTGGCTCGATGAAGGTGCGGCCAATGTAATGGCTGCGGATAATGCCTTGCTGCATCGGGATACCGCTTTCCAAGGCATAACCGATAGCGGAACAGACGCTTGAGTCGGGGATAGGGACGACGGCGTCAGCGGTGGTGGGGCATTCTTGATATAAGATCCGTCCCAGATTCTCACGGGCGGGATGCACTTCCTGTCCGAAGACATAACTGTCCGGCCGTGCGAAATAGACCAATTCAAAAACGCATTGAGCGTGGCGTTCACGAGTGGCGTAAAATCGGCTTTCTATTCTATCTTTCGAGACGATAACCATTTCGCCCGGTTCGACAGTTCGTACATATTCCGCGCCGATGATGTCCAGGGCCGAGGTTTCGGAGCAGAAAATATACGCATCCTTCAGTTTGCCTAATGAAAGCGGGCGGATGCCTAACGGATCTCTTAGGCCGATAAGGTATTGATCGTTCATGATAACCATGGAAAAAGCGCCACGGAGCCTTAACAATGATTCTTCCAGCGCCTTCAGGAAATCGGCGTGTTGTGAACGGGCCAGCAGGTGAATCAGGATCTCACTGTCTGTAGTCGTTCGGAATATCGATCCTTTTGATTCCAGTTCACTTCGGAGGTCCATGGTGTTGATCAAATTGCCGTTGTGAGCGACGGCAACCCATCCCCGCCGGTACTCACATAAAATCGGCTGGGCGTTGATCAAGTCGCTTGACCCAGTGGTTGAGTAGCGGACGTGACCAATGGCGCGGTCACCCCGCAGCTTGTCCAAAGTATCTTCATCGAAAACATCGGCGACCAGCCCCATACCAATATGGGAATGAGGATCTTCTCCTTCAGCTGTAACGATTCCAGCGCTTTCCTGGCCGCGATGTTGGAGTGCGTAAAGTCCTAAATAAGTGTGGTGGGACGCTTCTTCGTTTCCGGCAAGCGCAAAAATACCACATGCTTCACGAATTGATTCAGACATAGTTTACTCCGGAATGTATATTGAAAAGTGAGAAGGGAAAATGCATTTTTAAGTTGTTTTGATTTGTATTTAATACTTTAAATAAACTAACCTATCAACTCTTATTATACCATTCACGGTTATAAATTTCAACAATATATTGTGTATAATAATGAAAATTGCACTATATATTGGTTTCCAACAACTTTTCCACAATTTCCGGATAAGTTATCCACAAGATATTTCGATGAAAATGAACGTATGAGTATAGATAATTGACAGAAGAGGAATTGTGGAGGATATTCTTGTTGGAGTTATTATTCACTTAACCATCCTTTAATAACACTCGCAGCATCTTCGGGTTTATTGGTGGAATATTCTTTTATCACTTCGTGCATTTTGAGCCGGCGCTGATCTGTATCGGACAAGGCTCCAATGTTGTCAATGTCTTCAATACCGAGTTCTTTGTTCATTAGTTCCCTGGATTTGCGAACCGGTTCGGCATTGAATTGAGTAAGTAAAGAATTTTCCTCCTCTTCGTTGACTGATTTGGGCGTAAAGTCATTCCAAGCTAGATAATATCCGATGAGAAAGATTGAAAACAGGAAAAACAATGGGAAAAAGGAAACAACCATTCCCACAAATTCTTGAAATATTCCTATCATAATCTTATCTCACGAAATGTTATATCATTCTAGGGTGCTCTAATAAAATCATAACATTTATATTGTCTCTTGAAAAGAAAAAGGTGCAAGCTTTTTCTAGATTCTTTCCCCTGAATTATGAGAAAATGTCTCTCAGAATGAAAATTCACATAACACTGCTGTCTTTGTGGTATCATCAAGAAAAAGCCGGCAGGATGAAGGTGTTATAATTTCAAAGTTAAATTGGAGAAATACAATGTTTAGAGCGAATCAATATATCTTGATGATTTTTTTAATGTTTCTTTTACCTTTTGTATTGGCTGGAGATATTGAAGCCAAGGCAAGTCATACCGACTGGCGGAATATTCGCACGGGATACACGATCCCCGATGAAGGTTATTGCGATCAGCCTTATATTGTAATTACCCAAGATGGACATTGGCTATGCACCCTTACAACTGGAGAAGGGCGAGAAGGTGACCCAGAACAGCATGTAGTGGCTACCATAAGCGAAGATAAAGGAAAGCATTGGAGCAAGTTGATAGATATTGAGCCTGCAACCGGTCCGGAAGCCTCATGGGTGGTGCCTTTGGTAGTACCCTCGGGGAGAGTATATGCTTTTTACGATTACAACGGGGATAGGATTACCGGGCGGCGTGCCGATATGCTGGGATGGTATGTTTTTAAATATTCGGTTGATAACGGCTGTACCTGGTCCAAAAAACGCTACCGGCTTCCTGTCAGAAGAACTGCATGCGATGCGAACAACGGACTTGAGGGTAATGTGCAGATCTTTTGGGGGATCGATAAACCCATGATTCATGACGGTTCAGTTTATTTTGCTTTCACGAAGTTGGGGAAATACATGCTGGATCAGGGAGAAGGATGGATTTTCCGTTCGGATAATATCCTGAAAGAGGATGATCCTGAAAAGATTCGTTGGAGGATGCTTCCAGAAGGGGATCACGGCATACGAGCCGATGAGTTTGGATCCATACAGGAGGAACACAACATTGTGGCGCTGAGTGATGGAACGCTGTATTGCATGTATCGAACCACAACCGGTCATCCCTGCCATGCATACAGTTATGATGGCGGGAAAACGTGGACCAAGCCGGTTCACGCCACTTATACGCCTGGTGGGAGAAAATTCAAACATAATCGTGCCTGCCCGGCTGTGTGGAAGACCCAAAACGGTAAGTTCCTGTTTTGGTTTAACCATCATGGTGGGAAAACATTTGAAAAGCGCAACCCAGTTTGGATATCCGGCGGAATCGAGAAGGAGGGGAAAATCCATTGGTCGCAGCCGGAACTGATTCTTTATGATCCTGACAAGTCCGTGAGGATTAGTTATCCCGATTTGGTTGAAGAAAATGGGCGTTATTGGATTTCGGAGACTCAGAAATCGATTGCACGGGTACATGAGATCGATGCTACGCTTTTTGAAGGACTATGGACGCAGGGGGAGAAAAAGTCTGTTATCAATAAAGGGCTTGCATTATCCATTGGGAAAAATGATCTCAAGCAAAATGAATTCGATATGCCAAGTCTGCCCAAATTGAATGATGGAGGAGGATTCACCCTCGATTTTTGGATAAAGTTGGAAAATCTGGCTGAAAATCAGATTATTTTCGATTCACGAAACGAAGATGGAAAAGGTGTTCTGATTGAAACTGCAGGTGATTCTACAGTAAGCACTTTTTTGTCCGATGACGATATACAATTCACCTGGGCTTCGGACAAAGGATTGATGACAAAAGATAAATGGCATCATATCGCTGTGATTATCGATGGCGGGCCAAAAATAATAAACTATGTGATCGACGGCATAGTTTGCGATGGCGGCGAAGAACGCGAGCGAGGATGGAGCCGGTTTCCGGGCGAGCTTGTGGATGTCAATGGAGCGAAAAAGGTAGAAATCGCTCCTTCATTGAATGGGGAGTTGAAATGCCTGCGGCTTTATGACCGGTATCTTAGAACTTCGGAAGTCATCAGTAACTTCCATGCTTGGTGATCTGCTTTATCGCTTAATCTTCATCATACACGCGGATTTCACAAACTTGCGCACTATCTTTGGGATAAGTCTTCGTTTTGCTTTCCAGTGTTAAACGGACACGGTAGGCATACATTTCATCAAAACGATGGATATTTCGCCGGTTTTCATTCCCTGACACAGCGGCGACTGTGTACCAGGCGTCTCCATCGAAAACTTGAATGGAATAATGCGGACAGCGAAGTTCGATCGTTTGAAAAGTGACATGGATCGTGTTTATCGACTGGCGTTCTTCCCATTCCAATTCAATGTATTGAGGCAGCGGCTCTTTTGGATCTGGTGCCCAGGAATGGGGATTGCCGTGTACTGCCCGGTTGTATCCATCGATAACGTTTTCGGGGGAAAGTGTGATTTTCGGGATTTCAGGGCCGGTTAGTTTTTCTTTCTTATCGAAACTGAACGTATAACATTCATTACGAACCGTCCATGAAGGGCCGCCATAAGCGCGGCAGGTATTTTCAGGTGTCGTAGGAAACAAATCCCACTGCAAACCGGATTTTGGGGGCAGAGTGACATAATAATAATCTCCACTTGCAACCGGTTGGTTCAATTCAAATGTGACCCAGCCTTTACTGTTAGGAGGAACAGATGCTGTTGAGGTTTCCAAATCCACTTGAGTGGAGAAGTCCCGAAACGCCGGTGCTTTTCTCAAGGAAAGTGTGATCGGTGTGGGGGAATCATTAGAGGATCTCAAGAAAAGTGATATCTGTTCAAGCCGGTTGTCGGGCGCTTGAAACATTACCGCCCGCTGGGTGTTTAAATCGTGGATCAGTGGCGTGCCGGTGTGGACTTTGTTCGGATCAGGAATTGTTTTAGCACTCGTGGCGG
>CAZXSQ010000342.1:0-1869 GCA_964643335.1 uncultured bacterium | reverse complement strand
ATCGATGTGTTTTTGGCGCGCTGTTCTGGGGGAGACATCTTTCGCGATGCAAATTGCAGCGGCGGTACCGACTCCCTGTCCCATGAGGCAGGTGGTCCGCATGACCCGAACTCCACCGAGAGCCACGTGTGAAACTGAAATATTTCGTCCGGCCATAAATAAATTGGAGATATTGCGGGAATACATGCAGCTGAGAGGAATACTGATTTTTTGTCCGCGGTAAGCGGAGTAGTACATTGGACCGGATGTCCAGAAACCATTGGGGTGGTGGACATCAATTCCCCAGCCCCCGTATGCGACATTGTCATCGTGGATGATCTTGTCTTCATAGTCCCATTGGGTGAGGATGTAATCTCCCATGAGCCGTCTTGACTCTCTTTTTCCCGGGACATGGTTTATCCAATCCAGCTGTCTGTTTTTGTTTTTTTCTTTGTGATCCGGCGCGTAGTTCTTTACATAATTCCATAAGCCGAGATTAATTCGGAACAGTTCATCGCGAATTTTTTCGGCGTCGTAGATGGTGTCCATCATGCCGCCGAGTTCCACCCACCATTGGAAAAATCCACCGTCCTGGCTGCGGGGATGATAGCCTTTGCCTTTTTCTAGTTGTTTATAATGGGGTTTTGTAACCGGCATGGAACTGTAAGCCGTTGTTTGTTCTGATTGTTCCATGGGTCTATTCGAATATTGAATTCCGTAAAAACCAGCCCCATGCGTGAAACGGTTCAAGTAGGGGTCTTCCCAATTATTCACGGGCAATAATTTTCGGTCCAAAGAGAAATGCAATCCGGCTTGTTCAAAATCTTCTTTCGATGTCCATTGATAGGCCCATTCCGGATTTTCAAATGTGGATAAATAACCTTCCTGAAATCCGGCCTGCATAAGGGTATTACCCATCGTTCGTGAGTCACTCTCTTCTGGAGCCAGCGATTCGACGAATTCCGAGTGGGCTTCTCTCCCTTTGCGGAAGCCTGCACCTGCATAATAACCTATCCAGCCATCGCCTGTACAGTCGATGAAAATTTTTCCGGGGAAAAGCATTCTTTCATTGGTATGCACATCCATGGCGATGACTGCTTCAATTGTTTGTTCATCTTTCATGACAACGTTGATGGCGCGTGTATTCAGGAAAAGGTTTAGGGTTGATTCATACCGTACAACTTTTTCCATCCCTTCAGACCAGTTAAATTCAAATCCGCGGCCCGGTTTACCGTAAAAGTCTTCGATAATACCGGTTTCGCCAGGATCGAATGGCTCGCGGGAGTGATCACCTCCTGGACAAACATCGATTTCCGAAGAGGCGTTGCCTCCCAGCACGGGTCTGTCTTGAATTAAAGCGACGGAGCATCCATGCCGGGCGGCGGCAACTGCGGCAGCGCTGCCCGCCAGTCCACCCCCCACGACGATGACATCATAGGTTTTGGTCTCATCGACATTGCGATAGGGGTCGAAGTAACGGTGACGCTGGTTTTCAAGCAAACGGAGATCGTCGGATGGCCTGAAATGTTTATCCATTGTCAGAACAATGGCGTCACAACGTCCCCACCAACCTGACAAGTCATGAAGACGGACTTCAATTTCTCCTTTTTTCAATGAGAAACTTTGGGCCTGTATCCATTTCCATTGGTCATCCTCAGCCGTACCGAATGTGACGGGTGAAGGTTTGGAGCCGATAAGCACTTGAAATTGACCCGGACTGAACTCGGGCAGCCAATTTTTGCAGCGAACCCAGAGATGATATTCACCATCGGCTGGTATTTCGACCTTGGTGTATGCATCCTCAACCGGTGCATCTACCCCGTTGGCCAACAAATAAGGGGAACCCATGACATCGATGAATTGAGGATCGTTAACCCATCCGCCTGTGTA
>CAZXSQ010000341.1:6360-7891 GCA_964643335.1 uncultured bacterium | reverse complement strand
CCATAAGAATATCCGGGGCAGTGGCTATTACAGCCGAACGGAGGAGACGTCATGACCACCGAAGCCACCCTGGAGAAACTCCAGCAGATGAAACTCCACGGGGCATGGTGCAGGCGTTCCACGCGGCCCGAGAGACGCATCTCTGGGCCCACTGGACGCCCGAAGAGTGTCTGGCCCATCTGGTGGATGCCGAGTGGGACGACCGGGCCAATCGGAAGCTCCACCGGCTGCTCCGCCGGGCCACGTTCCGGTATCCGGCTACCCTGGATCAGGTCGATTGGACCCTGCCTCGCCAGCTGGACAAATCGCTGATCCTCCGGTTAGCGGAGGGCCAGTGGATTCGGGACGCCCGCAACCTCATTGTGACCGGCCCGACGGGAGTGGGCAAAAGTTTTCTGGCCTCGGCCCTGGGCCATCATGCCTGTCTGTTAGGCTATGCCACCCGATATTATCCT
Organism: uncultured bacterium; assembly: GCA_964643335.1. Lineage (GTDB taxonomy): Bacteria > Hinthialibacterota > Hinthialibacteria > Hinthialibacterales > Hinthialibacteraceae > CAZXSQ01. The sequence goes on along the minus strand of CAZXSQ010000341.1, from coordinate 7,436 downwards.
TGCGCCAAGCTGTTCCCTCAGTTAAAATTAACACAGATGGACGGGACGTATCTTCGAGAACTGCAAAAAATTGCAAAGCACTCGCTGGTGATTCTGGATGATTTTGGATTACATCCCCTGGAAATGCACAGCCGGCTCATGCTGCTCGATATCCTGGAAGATCGGCAGGGCCGGGGTTCCACCATCCTGGTCTCCCAACTTCCCATCGATCAATGGCATGCGGTGATTGGAGATCAGACCATCGCGGATGCCATCTGTGACCGGCTGATTCACAATGCCTATCGCCTGGATATCCAGGGAGAATCTGTGAGAAAATACTGGAAGAAATGGCAGAATGACGCAATGAACACTGCCACTGAATGAAACGAAAATATGGAAAAGCAAAACACACAACATGTGGTAAACTTTGGACCGGAATGGGTGGCAATTTTCACCGGAATATACACTATAATTAGATATACTATCCGAAATTAGTGGAATTACAACAGATAAGACTCCGATTATAACTAATAAAACTGAATCAGCAGTTCTCCATTTTGCTAATGTTTCAAAATCGCTTTCATATGGAATTATTTTATTTTTGTATGATGAATTTTTCATGACTATTCCCTTCCGTATTGATGATTATAACAAAAGGCTACCTAACGGCCGCGTTCACCGGCGCCATGTGAAATAATATCACATCATCACCGGACCGCTTGAATCGTAGCCACACTGGAAAAACCACACATAACCAGAAGTAATTCTAATGCGTCAATATGGTATATCCCTTCTCATGTAAAGGACAGCCGGTTCGAAAGGATGAGAAGCTGCCGGCGTCCGGTGCAACGCGAAAGTTAGGTTGATTTTTGTAATATTTATTGTACTATATAATTCATTTTTGTTTTAAAATTATCTCTTAAATTAATTTCATCCTGATTTGATGGACTTTTTAAAATTCCGCTATATCTTTCAATTTCATTTAGTAATGCATTATGGAAAATAATACGATCAATAATTAGACCATCTTTCAAACGATTTGGATTGGCAGGTTGAACCATTTTCGGCATATTTATTCTAATTTTCGACGACTTTTT
>CAZXSQ010000341.1:5794-6339 GCA_964643335.1 uncultured bacterium | reverse complement strand
GCTTGGTGGAGTATCCCACAACGAAAATGGGAATAAAACATGAATGCCTTTTGCTTGGTATCAAACTCGTACATGAAATACACACTATTTCTAAAAAAGTCCCAAAATGCTTCTTTATGAGGACCTTTTGTTTCATCATTTCCTTTATGAAATTGGTTTAACGTTTCAATAATCAAACAATCAATAGCAATTACGGCAAACCCACTAAATTCTTTTATTCGACAATCAGGATGACCAACAATTTCATCTACTGGCGCCAAGAATCTTCCGTTAATTCGGTCTTGAAATATTTCAACTGCTGTTATCCAATCAGCATTTTGCTGATCACTCAAATCCAATGATTTCCAATCATTTGCGGTATATTGTGGGGAAATGTATGGATTAATATTTGATGGAGGTCCTAGTGATTTTTTAGTCATCAACTTTCCTATGTTGTAAAATTAAAGTCATAGCTTTGTATTAACACTAAAAATGCATTTGTACTGCTTAACGCAACACTCTAAACAGAAGAACAAATATAAATACGTACGAAAAAAAGCAATCTA
>CAZXSQ010000341.1:1776-5784 GCA_964643335.1 uncultured bacterium | reverse complement strand
CTAACGGGAAAGCTTACCTGCCGCTATGGAGCTCAATGGAATAGCGATCAGGTGAAGCGTTTTGTTCGGAATTTCAAAGAATTACTTGTATGCATTGAGTTCTTGACCGAGTAAGGCTGTGCTGTTAATCCAGCCTGTTCCAATCTGTTTTTTTCTTTGATCAAACGCGCTTACCCTATACCATGGGTTACCTTTTTTATCTAGCGTGTCAAGCACCTTAAAACCTCCACCCTCTGGAATTTGTTTCATCTTTTCCAGTGCACCAATAGGATCAGTGGGGTTGTGTGAGGGCATGAGAGGCGTCTGTTTTGAAATGATGTATGTTTGACCAACTTCCAAATCCAGTGGATTCAGACTCGGATACGGGGACTTACCCACAGGTGATGAATCTAACGGATAATTTATCTCTATCTCATCCTCAACGACACGGAGACCAGTAGCACTTACCGCCTTGCCAGTAAGCTTTGTGTTTCGTTTTCCAAACCGAGGATCTGGTTGGTTGATAGGAACTACCATGTGCACTGTGATCTTGTCGCTGATGGAAGCAACATCAAAACCAACTCCGAGTCCGGACATCTTTTCTTGCTTTGCTCTGAGCATAGACTTCCACTCTTCGTTATCAATGGAGATTCTATGTTTTGACTTCCAACTTCCGACGGTACTCTTTTCTGAGAAATAGTCCACGGAATATGTAGCCGGATTGCCCTTCTCCAAATAGGATCGTGATACACTAACCATGATATCTGTGTTGTCAGGCAGATCGGTATCTACCGAAAGATCGAGTGTGCCGCCCGTCACATTCGTAACTAACTTAAACTGATTGCATACGACCTGTGCTTCAGAATTAGTAACAATGAATGTGATAGTTATAATAAGAAGTAGTGCCAGTTTTGATTGATGTTTCATGGTATTTTTCATTTTGGTTCCCTCCATTTTTATCTCGAACGTTAGGTGTACTTAATTTTATTTCGGTGGCTCAACATAAGGGATTCCACTGTAATCCAGTTTATTCTGTAAGTTGATATCTCTAGTTACCGCTAGCACCTTTGAACGTAAATTTCCCCGCATTATTTCAAGTATAAGTGCTAAAAATCTATCATCGTTATTATCCGGATCTAACCAAGGTAAAGTATCATCCATATTTGGTTCATTTGCTGAAGATCTTAAATATATTTGATTTCTCACGATAGGAACGCCTTCTAATAGATTTCCTCGGCGACGATACTCTTTAATTTGTCTTATAAGTTTTTCTGATTTCTCTCTGACATCTGGATTATTATGGTTTACCTTAAGTGAATCGAGTTCTGATAGAATAGTCGAAGTGAGTACTAAGGTAAATTGGGGAACATTTTCAAATGCCCATTTCTCAAGTTTAGGATTAAATAAAAGTGCATTGGTATCAGGTATAAAAAGAACTTCCTCCTCGGATGCGTATACTCTATCAATTAAGCTCGTCAGATTCTCAAGCGTTTGTAAGCATTTATCTAAGGCTTCGTCGGTATTGTCAAACCAAGTATAATTAGTTTGCTCAATTACTTCGGATAGAAAATATATCGCTTCTTCAAACTCACTCAAAGTATCAGATGGTTGGTCGCTGAGGAGCGTCTGCAATATCGAGTGATAGACTTTAAACTTACTGTGAAGTTGCGATTGATATTTTCTACCGTCTTCAGATAAATCTTTCCAAGCGTAATCTCTGGATGTTGATATAACAAGGCTGAAACTTGAATTAGGCTTATTCCAAAGATATATATCTGAATATTCATTCAAAAACATTCGAAACATATCTTTTAATTCAGAACTCAAATCTTGGATATTATCCCTAACGGTTTTCATAAATTTCTTCCAATATTGCAATTTAGGTAAACCTAACGGTCCCGGTTCACCGGCAGCCTGTGAGATAGATTCCTGATCCCGCTTCAATTTGGAATAGTGACTACCCTTTCGAATCATGTACGAAGTTTGACTTTTCTCGGTCCGGCCCAGAAAATGTAACTCTCTGCAGTTTGGGGTAAAACTCACCAAGAGCTCAAGAGCTTATGCTGTCCGGTGTAACGGATGTTAGGTATAACTCTTTACACAATTTTTATTTTCTTAAGATTGAAGTTTTGACCCATAGTAAACATACATATATGGCCAATATTTTCTAATAAATCTAATATGGCCTTTGATGACGGTAGATCCAAATTTTCATTTTGAACAACGTTCCTCCAATCCTCTGTTTCGAAAAATATCGGATCATTCCAATCGATAAAATTTTCTAATGCGAAATCAAATTCATTCCAATCCTCAATTACTATTACAACATAATTTTGGTTTGTACTTTTTCGCAATTGTTGGGCTGCCTCAAAAATCCGAAACCAGAGATAGTTAGCTGCAAAATAGGGATTTATGTTAACAAGCGATGGTCTATTCTTAAGTGAATCTAATATTGCTTCAAATTTCAGAGTACTCATTCCAATATATTTGATTTCGATTGCACTTGGTGTTCTATTTGGTGATACTGCGTCAATATCATTTTCACCTCCCCAAGCTTCGAGATTTAAAATTTGCCAACCTCTTTCTTCAAGCCATTGTGCAAAAAGTAATTCGACTAATTTTCCCACAAATATTCTATAGCGAGAGTGTCGATCGTCAGATGTTTCTTTCAACATCCATCTTTCACGTAAATCCATCCGGTATTGTTTAATACATTTAGAGTTAATTTCATCTCCGGCAAGTAAAAAATTGTGAATAGGTTTCGTTATTCTATACAAATACTCTCGTCTAAAAGCTAATAAGGTGATGTATTGATGAAACGCTTCATCAAATTCAGCTCGCGCATGGTTTTGAAATTCAGCCCAACCTTTATCGGGAATTAATATTTTCTTCAAGGCGAGACATTTATCCCGCAGGTTTATGAAAGCGTTAAAAATGTCATCAGATTCTGATAATTTGTATGTATGGCATGCACATTCACGATTGGCATTCATTGACACTCCACCGTGTTAAGGTTACACCTAACGGTTGAACCAATCTGCAATGGGTAACACCGTTTTCATATGAAGCAATGAAACACTTACGCACGAACGAAGCAAGACCATCTAGCCCTTTGTCGGCTTGAGTGATTGGTTATGCCTCCCTACTGGTGGCGCGCAAATTCTCCCACTTCAAACCAACGATCCTGTCCATATCCTGTCGGCACTATTTCATAGACGCTGAGCTCATCCTTCATCCCATAAATGATTTCGATTCTGTTTTCAGCAATATGATCTTCGTCAGGGTCACCATAGAATATGACCAAGCGCCCAATGTCCGGATTTCTCTTGGTAGTTATTGACACTCGTCGTACGGGATACGTCTTTTGCTGACGATAACCATCTATATCAACTGTAGTCACTCCAAGACGGGAAGAGTGAACCCGCAGCATTGTAATACCAAATTCATCCTCGTAGTTATTATTAACGAGTGACCATTCTCCTTGGTATCGTGCAGGAATGGTATCAGACCATTCTGTGTGATCACGATTAATGAAAAGCCAAGCAGCTACCCCGACACATGCAACAACAATCGCTATTCGCTTCAAATGTGACATCATAATTCAGAAAGCCTAACGGCCCCAGTTCACCGGCAGCCTGTGATGTAGATTCGGTATTTTCATTTGATCTGGAATAGTGACCATGACTTCGAAACATACGCAAAAATTGAGTTTATTCAATCCGACCCTGGAAAATGTGACTTCCATTCCGGCGAGGGATGACCTTCCAAAACTACAATAGCTCATGCTGTCCGGTGCAACGAAAGTTAGTTAGGCCGCTATTACTGCGAATTCGCCCCGTCATCTATAACCTCTGTTTTGTGAAGTTTTACGATTTTGAATGGAAGATCTAAATATTCTGCATTGTCGCGAATCCAATCTTTCTGATCTTCGCCCAATTTGTCGTTTGAAGACTTCACCTCAATAAATAAAAATTCCGAACCTTTGTATGCAAGTAAATCTGGCCATCCTAAATAGTGTCCCCAGTAATT
>CAZXSQ010000341.1:0-1766 GCA_964643335.1 uncultured bacterium | reverse complement strand
AATTTCAAAATATTTTTAATAGTAGTAACTGGCAATATCTCCAGAACTTGGTGTGCTATGTTCTGATCTTCGGCCTTATGCACCCATAAATACTGGCTTAAATCATAACTTGGTGCTCGCAAAGACTCAAACATACTTATCAGTTGTTCCGTAGAATCCGGCATCGTTTCCAAATATTTTAATATCGATTCTTCGCGACGATCATAATAGCCAGGAGAGCCAAAATCGATCGGTAAAAAAGTCCATATCATTTCCCCTGCTTCTCCTTTTTCAAAAGCAGACCGTTCACCAAATCCTTGTAATTTAAGATTTGGATCTTCTGGCTCTTGAATTAATGGAGCCATCAATACTGCAAATAGCGAATGAAATGGGCGGCTTTCTGTTTGAAGAACGTCGTATCCTTGCTCCTTATAAAGTTGAACAACAAACTCTTCCACCTTGACTTGTTTTCCATTAAATAGAACAGTAGCAGCTCGTTGGGGTGTTTTAACATATGTGGTTTCAATATCTTGTACTTCAATATCATATTTCTCTATTACATCGCTTTGTGAATCATCCGTATACTCATATTTTGGGCTTTTAGCATGGCACCGCTTCATATCTTTCACCACTTCTTTTTCAATTTCCTTATACTTTTCCTCATATTTTGCGAGCGCGTTAGTCCAATCGGAGTAGCCTTCATCTTTTGCCCATGCGCTGAATTTTTTGATAGTCTCAAATCCAATTTCACGCCAATAATACCGTTTAATTTTGGACTGGCTACCATAAATTTCAGCTTTCGGATGGGCCTCTTCGGGCAAACCTCGACACTTATTGCATATATTCGGTTGGAATCCCAACGTGACTGATATTCTTTTTTGTGTTTTGAGTTCAGTCCCAGTCGATAACTGGTGCGGCAAATATTTTTTTCCAAAATATTCATCACATTGACACATCATTATCTCACCACAATCTTCGCATCGGTATTTACGGATATACTCATAATGATTAAGGCAGACAATATTATTATGTTCGCATTGAATCATTAATTTCATCTCCTATTGAATGGCATTGTGCGAATGGCGGCCTAACGGCCCCAGTTCACCGGCAGCCTGTGACGCACATCCGGAATTCTCGAATGATCATGAAAAGTGACCTAAAACTAAACTGTGAAACACCCGCCAAAACTAAGTTTAACTGATCCGGCCCTCGAAAATGTGACTGACATAAATTGCTGGAAAAACCTTCCAAAAGCACGTGGCTAGTGCTGTCCGGTGCAACGGAGGATAGGTGTTTTGATTTAAACTAACACCAATATTTTTCTAGGAGATGTTCTGAAAGATTTAAAGTCCTTTCCTCAATATCTTCCTTCGTAAATTCGCGTTTTGTATTTATTGAGACGGACAAATCTTTGGTAACATGAAATAGACTTCTGTCATAATAGGGCACTTTATCAATGGGTATTTTATTTTGTAGAGCACTATTTAACGATTTTTCGAGAATCGTCAGATTACCCAAGGTATGCTCTACATCCAAAAAATCATCGTTTGAACCAAAATTTAATGACTTTAAAGAAAAATCCGGTGTCCTTGAAACAATGTGCTCAATTGTCGGTGATTTACTTTTAATTTCTTCAAGTTCATTGAGGTTAAAAATTTTTTCCCTTAGGGTTTCACAATAATTAATAAAAATATGGGGTAAGGCTTGGTTTCGGTAAACGGATCCAAGTAAATTTGCAGCGAATTCATCTTTACTCATCCATCGCTTATTATATGAGAGGAGCCATT
>CAZXSQ010000340.1:0-7909 GCA_964643335.1 uncultured bacterium | reverse complement strand
AAAACTTATAAGCTTATCAACATCTCTCTTTGGAGGTGATGTTCTAGAGAACCTTGTTCTCTGGTTGATAAGTTCATAGATCGAGTGGTCCCGTGTTCAAATCACGGCCGGGCCATTTATTTTTCTTAAAAAACCTAACTGCTTGTTTTAATTTATGCTGTTTTCTAGAAATCCTTAAATTTTTTCACATTTCCACCGGCAAGTTCAGCACCTCTATCGAGGTGATTTCGGTCTACATCACAGACTGCAACGATATTGACACCACCGATTTTCTGAAAACCTCGCATGTGGTATGAATTTCTTCCACCGCAGGCGATGAATCCCAGATTGATTTTTTCATTCGCACCAGCGGCTCCATAAGCAGGGGCTATTTGGGATGCCAGGCATAATCCCAACGTTCCACTCGCACCTTTGATAAAATGTCTTCTTTGCACTTGATTATTCATTTTCCTCTCCATTCTGCATGTTTTATAGAATTAATAGCCTTATCATTTAATAATCAAACCATATATTCACATTTCGTATTCGATCTTGAAGTTGAGATATTTGGACTATCAATTTTTCTCCTCGTATGAAATAAAAACAGAATATAACTCTTCGTCTGATTTTCCATACACAGAGCGAATTGTCAATCTATAAATTTGATCATTGGAGGTCAGGATATAGTTTTTTACTGCATTCAGGGCAAATACCGTGTGTAAATTCAATATCCGAATGTTTTCGTAAATAGGTTTCCAGTTGATTCCAATATCCCTTATCATCCCGGATTTTCTTGCAGTTGGAACAAATGGGCAGCAAACCGCTTAGTGTTTTGATTTCAGCCAGTGCTTTCTGTAAGTCTTCTATTATTTTTTCTCTTTCTTGCTGGACAAGTTTGTGCTCCTCGATTTTTTCGTGGAGCTGTGAATTTGTTTCTGTCAATTCATCAGTACGCTCCTCGACACGTGCTTCCAGTTCATCTATGTTGCTTCTAAGATGAGTGGACATCCTATTAAAAGCTTGAGTAAGTTCTCTTAATTCCATTCCAGCTGGCAGTGCTATTTTTTCGCCCAAATATTGATCATTTTCAGAAATCAATCTGGCTTTATTACGAATCGAATCTAAAGGAACTAGCAGGAAACGTTTGTAAAACATGTAAAATAACCAATAAAGAATCGCGAGAAGTACCAACAGAAAACCAACTAACTGTAAAGAAAATTTGTTGGCGGAAGCATAAGCATCAGCAAGCGGAATTCTTATCGAAATTGCAGAAACAACATCTCCGGCGTTCCTTCCAAAACTTTTTTCATCCCCATAGAACTCAACCAGTTCACGCGGAGCCTTTTCGGGCGAACTATGACAACGCAAACAGGTTTGTTCCATCACTTCGCCTCTGCGAAGCAGGACAAAGAAAGGCTTACCATCCATTTGGCGGATATCCGAATATTCAACAAGTTCAGGATTGGCATTTAATTTATTTAAAAAAATTCGCTCATACTTATCCGCCTCATTTTCTTCACTCCTGGCGTTTATGGCACATTCTTTATAATAATAATCCCCTTCTTCAAGAGTCTGGGCGATCTTATCGATCTCCCGAACCGCATAAGTAGACGACATCCATACCGGTTCAAAATAATCTTTCGGTACATTTACTTCATTCGACTCCAACAATTTTGGTTTTAAACTGAAAGAAAAGTAATGGTGAATGGCCAGATGGTGGTCCAACAACAGGCGCGCTTTCGATTTCGCTTCTGAAAACGCCAATTCACGCAAATGATAATGAACCAGATAAATAGCGATGATTCCTCCAATAAGGAAAACCAATCCTCTAAAAAAATTCAGTAAAGTTGCAATTCGTAATAGTTTCATTTTGAACCTATCTTTTTATCTTGAATAAAGTGAAAGGGAATTGAAAACTTGTAAATAAGTTTATCCTTACGCCGTGTATTGAACAGGGAGAAGTTTACTGTCTGTATGCATTAAAAAGGTTTTAAAATATTGTTATCATTAATATTCTTTTAACAAACCCCCATTAAAATTGAGTTAATAAGTATTGAGTCTCAAGCAATTATCAGTACCATTAGTTCACATGTATTAAAAAAAAATACAGGAGAGATCATGAACAGCATAAAGTTTATTTTCAAATTAGCCGCAATAATGTTGACCTTTGTTCCACTTGGATTTTCAGAAGACTGGCCGATGTGGCGTTATGACGCCAACCGCAGCGCCGCTTCCCCCTTGGAATTGCCGGAGCAACTTCATCTGCAGTGGGTTCGTGAATACCCTCCACTTGAACCCACATGGGAAAATCCTTTGAATCAGGATTTGATGCAATTCGATAAAGTATATGAGCCAGTTGTCATGGGAAACACCTTATTCATCGGCTCAAATGCTTATGACAGAATGGTGGCACTCGATACAAAAACAGGACAGGAAAAATGGAGTTTTTATACAGACGGCCCTGTCCGTTTTCCTGCCGTGGCCGCCAAAGGGAAAGTCTATTTCGTCAGCGATGATGGATACCTTTATTGTGTAGATGCCAAGCAGGGTAAACTTATTTGGAAATACCGCGGAATTCCGAAAGACCGCAAGATATTGGGCAACGAACGGCTTATCTCCACCTGGCCCGCTCGAGGCGGCCCAGTCATAAAAGATGGCATTGTATACTTTGCAAACGGAATTTGGCCATTTATGGGCGTTTTTATTTATGCTTTAGACGCTGAAACTGGTGAGGAAATTTGGTGCAACGACAGTTCAAGCGCCATCTATATGAAGCAACCACATAACTCACCCTCCTTCGCCAGCATCGCCCCGCAGGGCATATTGGTTATTTCCGGCGATAAACTTCTTGTGCCCGGAGGGCGTTCCGTACCGGCTTGTTTTGACCTCACGACGGGAGAATTGCTTTACTATCAACTTTCCGAACATAACAAAACCGGTGGCGCGTTTGTCTGTGCAACAGACAATCATTTTATTAATTACCACCGTGATAAAGTCACCAGTCTTTATGATCTGGCAAACGGTGATGTCTTGATTCGGAGATTTGGAACAATTCCGGTTCTAACTAACCAGGCTTTTTATTGCTTGGGAAAAAATATCACCGCCCTCGATTATGACGAAATGAAGGAAGTGGGAACCGAAAAGGAAAAGAAATGGGTTATCAATAAATTATGGGATTACCCTATTGACAGCAGCGGCGATTTAATCAAAGCAGGAAATCGGCTTTACGCCGGTGGAAAGAACAAAATCATAGCCATTGATATCCCCTCCGCTGGTGAACAACCGGATGTGTCATGGGAAACAAAAATCGAAGGACAAGTTTCCCGAATCATTGCCGCCGAAAATAAACTTTTCGTTGTCACGCTTGAAGGACATATCTATGCATTTGGAGACGAAGCCAATACTGTAAGAAAACATCCACTTGTGGTTGAATCTAAGAAACTCGATAAAACTATCGTTGACAGAGCCAAAAACATACTTGATACAACCAAGGTGAAAGAAGGTTACTGCCTGGCTTATGGTTTAACTGATGGAGATTTAATCGAAGCATTGGTACGAAACTCAAATCTAAGAATTATGGCTGTGGACTCCGATAAACAAACAGTAAACCGCCTGCGTCAAAGATTCGTGAAAGCCGGTCTATACGGTAAACGCTTGTCCATTCTACGCGGAGATCCCCTTACCTTTGAAGCGCCCCCTTATCTGGCAAGCCTTATCGTATTTGAGGATTTGGACTCACTCAAAATAGAGAAAAATGAACGTTTCTTCAAAATAATATACAGAAGCGTTCGGCCTTATGGAGGTACCCTTTGCTTACCTATCAACGGCAAGGATGAAAAGATTTCTACCATTAAAACCATTCAACAAAGCCGTCTCTCCAAAGCCAAGATCTATGAATTAGGCGGTAATTTATGGGTAAAACGAGAAGGCTCCCTTCCCGGCTCAAGCGATTGGACTCATCAATACGGGGATATTCAGAACACAGTCAAGTCAGATGATAAACGAGTTACACTTCCATTAGGAATTCTTTGGTTCGGAGGTAGTTCAAACACCGATGTTCTACCTCGACATGGTCACGGTCCGCCAGAGCAGATCATGAACGGCCGTTTGTTTATTGAAGGAATAGATTCACTCAGTGCCCGCGATGTATACACAGGCAGAGTTTTATGGAAACGAATAATCCCCGGTCTTGATAATTACAATGTATACTATGATAAAACTTATAAAAACACTCCGCTCGATCCATCCTACAACCAAATTCACATTCCCGGAGCCAACGCCAGAGGGACAAATTACGTTGTAACAAAAGATAAAATCTATATTGTCCAAAACAAAGATTGTCTGGTGTTGGATCCGGCTACAGGAGAAACGCTGGACCAATTTCAACTTCCCTCACTACCCTGCCAAGAAACTCCACCGGATTGGGGATACATCGGTGTTTATAAAGATTATCTCATCGCAAGTGCAGATTTTGTCGATTACAACCATTTTCTTCAGTCCCGTTCAGAAATGCCCTATAAGCGAAAGGTGTTTCTCGACTTTGATATTTCCTCCAGCAAAAGGTTGGTGGTATTGAATCGGCATTCTGGTGAGGTAATCTGGACATTCAATTCAGAGTTGGGATTGCGTCATAACACAATCGTTGCCGGAAACGGCAAAATCTTCTGTATCGACAAAATGCCGGACACAGTCGCCGATGCCTTAAAACGAAGAGGAAAGGATTATATCGGCACTCCCCGATTACTGTCTTTTGATATCCAAAACGGAGATATCATCTGGAGCAAAACTGAAAATATATTTGGAACCTGGCTGGGGTATTCTGAAGAACATGACGTTTTGCTTGAATCGGGGAGAAAATCAAGAGATATGCTTTACGGTGAACCGGAAGAGGGCATGGCCGGTCACCGCGGTGCCAACGGCGATCTGTTATGGCGGCATGACCATGCTTATAATGGACCTTGCATAATCCATAACGAAACAATCATAACCGATCCCCATGCTTTCAATCTTTTAACCGGCAAACATGAAATGCGCGAAAATCCACTGACAGGTGAAAAAAATTTGTGGGCTTACGACCGTAATTACGGCTGTAACTATACTATTGCCAGTGAGAATCTTCTCACATTTCGTTCGGCAGCGGCGGGATTTTTTGATTTGAATCGTGACAGCGGCACTGGTAATTTTGGAGGCTTTAAATCCGGCTGCACGTCCAATCTTATTGCGGCCAATGGCGTGCTTAACGCGCCGGATTATACCCGTACATGCTCCTGCAGTTACCAAAATCAAACATCCCTCGCTCTGATTCATGATCCCGATGTTGATATGTGGACATTCAACTCACTGAATATCAGCAGAAAATCTATCAACCAAATCGGCATCAATTTAGGAGCACCAGGAGACCGTGAGAGCGATAATGGCACCTTATGGCTGGAATATCCTTTTGTCGGCGGTCCTTCTCCTAACATCACCATAAAAAAAGAACCTGAACAGGTAACCTATTTCCGGCATCACTCCTCTAGGTTAAGAGGCTCACAACTCAAATGGATAGCGGCTTCCGGCGCTGAGGGCTTACAGAAAATAACTGTGAAACTCGCTGCCGAACAGCGTAACACGAGGATGTATACCGTTCGTTTGGTTTTCTCTGAACCTAAAAACATCAAGCCAAGTGAAAGAATCTTTGACGTTTGTATTCAAGATAAAAAAGTGCTTGAACAATTTGACATCCTTAAACAAGCCGGATCAGCCAATAAAAGTTTGATTAAAGAATTCAACGATATTCCCATCAATCAAGATTTGGTTATTGAATTGAAATCACAAAATCAAGACACGAACCATCAACCGGTCTTATGTGGTATTGAAGTGATTAGGAATCAATATTTAAGCCTGAACTGATGCTGATGTAAGATAATGGACACTGAACCACTGCTGTTCATCAGTCCATACTTTAGCCGGTGACAAATCGGCTTGGGCAGTTAAATCGTAGAAATCATTGAGGGTGTATTTGTAAGAAGATTCAGTGTGAATACTTTCCCCTTTTTGAAAGGAAATCAATTCTCCATCAATTTGGACTGACTGGTCTTTTTGGCTGACCAGGTGCATCTCAACCCGGTTTTCACTTTCATTAAAAAAAGCACGGTGGACAAATTGATCAAGTTGAAAATTGGTGTTTAATTCGCGATTGATACGGCAAAGGACATTTAAATTGAATTCTGCTGTCACCCCTTCTTTGTCGTTATAGGCCGCATGTAAAATTTCAGGCTCTTTTTTTAAATCCACACCAATTAAAATACCACCATCCATACCGGCCAATTTTCTCATGCATCCCAGAAAATTTTTGGCTTTTGCTGGCTCAAAATTTCCAATAGTCGATCCCGGGAAAAATATCAGACGTTTCTTAGCCGATTTCAATTTGTCCGGAAGATCAAATTCTGCAGTATAATCTGCGCATACAGGTATTATTTCCAGATTTGGAAAATTCTGCTTCAGATTCTCAGCCGCATTTATCAAATGTTCTTTGGATATATCAATGGGCACATAGGCTTTTGGTGCATCCAACGATTTCAATAAAATAGGGGTTTTGGTACTGCTGCCACTGCCATATTCTATGACAAGCCGATCATCACCAATAATGTCAGCCATTTCTTGGGCACGCGAACTCAAGATAGATAATTCCGTCCTTGTCGGATAATACTCTTCCAATTCACATATTTGGTCGAAAAGCCCGGAGCCGCGTTCATCATAAATGTACTTACATGGCAGCGTTTTCTGGGATTTGCGCAAACCTTCCAGGACTTCTTCCAGAATGTTCCCTGTATCCGGTTCGTAATCATATAATGTCAATGAGGCTTCATACATATCTATTGATCCTTTGAAATACCGTTTCCATACTTAGCAATCCTCTCGGACATGAATCAATGCATTTAAAGGCTTGACACGTAATCAATTTCCCATTGTATATTTTACGATTCTAACTTTTCCAAATAATCATGATAGGGATATCCTCTAAAAAGAGCTGCCAAGATGCTCACTTTTCAGAAAAACAACTCAGCTTCTTATCCAAACATAAATGTTTAAATTTTATCCAACCATTAACTTATCACCTTTTTATTGCTTTCTTTTCTGCAAAATATCCGTTCTTAATCTGGCATAAATCCTGCTCAGATAAAATACATAATCATTAACTCAATAAAAGCATATAAACAAGACAATTTATCATTTTCAAAAATGAAATCCAAAATGAACAGTTTTCTTTTTGGATTTCATCCTAAAAGTTGAACGATTAGAAAAAAAATAATTGGTAATGAGAACCAATTTTTAACGTAAGGTTTCCTTCTCAAAAAAAAATTTAATAAGAAAAGGAGAATTCTATCATGGTTACTTTAAAAAGCACTGCATTTCAACCAAATGCTCCCATCCTAAGAAATACTCGAAAGAAGGCAGTAACGTTTCATCCCCTTTAATCTGGACTGAAGCACCAGCAGAAACCAAAGAATTTGCCTTGATATGTGACGATCCGGATGCCCCCATGACCGAACCATTTACACATTGGGTGGTTTATGGAATTCCTCCTGAAAAAGATTCGATTCCAGAAGGTGATACCAGTGAATTTAAAGAAGGTACAAACAGTTGGGGAGAAACAGGATACGGTGGCCCCATGCCGCCTGAAGGACACGGTGAACACCACTATCATTTCAAATTATACGCCTTGGATCAGCCGGTCGATTTGCCACCTGGAGCAAGCAAACACGATCTACTTAGTAAAATTGAAGACCACATTTTGGATGAAGCAACCCTTCAAGGCGTCTATGAACGCCCCCGCGCCTGAAGCAATCCAGCCCACGAATCAAGTAGGGGCGGTTCGGGAACCGCCCCCTCCACACATACCATCATCGTAGGGGCGGTTCGGGAACCGCCCTCCCACACACATACC
>CAZXSQ010000339.1:4376-7928 GCA_964643335.1 uncultured bacterium | reverse complement strand
GAGCAGGCGATGTCAAACTCATGGCGGCTGTTGGCGCTTGGGTCGGTGCGGCTGCAACAATTCATGCTTTTCTCTGGATCGCCGTTATCGGTGGGATTATGGGATTATTTACCATCATGCGCAGTGGTCATATTGGAACACGTTTGGCAACCATAGGACGAGCGGGTTTGAATCTATTGATGCTCCAGAATCTTGAAGCGGGTGGATCCGGCAAAAAACCATCAAAAATTTTGCTGCCCTATGGAGTACCGATTGCAATTGGTTTTTACGCTTACTTTATCTTTGGAGGACTTATTTAAGGAGTACGGGACATATAGAGGAAGGGGATGTATTAAGAAAAATTGATAAAGATTAACAATTATTAATTATCACGAAAACGATTTTCTAAGTACCCGTACTTATGAAAGGAAGCCATCATGTCCAAGAATGCAGCGGTTTTTGTTCTGATCTTGGCGCTCTTATCGGGATTGTTTGCCAGTGCCACTGTGATGAAATATGTTCGGGAGCAAGAAGATGGAACAATAAAGGATGAAGTCGAACAAATTACCGTGGTGGTTGCCAAAGAACAAATACCTGCAGGAACAGCCCTTCTGCCCGAACAGATAGAATTGGCTTCCAGACCGAAAGATGTTCTGCCGCAAGGATATTTTAATAAGTTGGATGATTTAAAAGAGCGTGTGGCACAAACAACGATTTATCCCGGAGAAGTGATTTTGCAAGAACGTCTCATTATTCCCGGCACGCCTGGCGGATTGCCCGCCATCATACCGGAAGGTCATCGGGCGATCACACTGCGGGTGGATGATACAAGCAGTGTTGCAGGATTCATTCGTCCTGGGCATCACGTGGATATTCTTGTGACAGTGGACATCGATGAAGAAGATAAAGTAGAGACTATCAGTAAGGTGATTTTGCAAAATGTTAAAGTACTTGCCACCGGTCAAGAGATCGAAATGAATGAAAAGAAGGGAGAGAAAAAGCCGAAGGTCGTACCGACGGTTACTGTTTTAGTGACACTGGAACAATCCGAATCGATTGCCTTGGCATCCAATGCAGGTTCGATCAGGCTTGTCCTGCGCAGCCATACCGATAAGAAAGAAGAACACACAAAAGGCGTCAGTTTGTCCAACTTGATTCCAAAAGAAAGAAATAAACTGAAACCACCTGTCGAAGTGGTATACGAACCTTTAAGCGTTGATAAATCCGTGGGCGGTGAAGAAGAGAAACAGCCTGTTCATGTTGTCGAAGTATATCGCGGCTCTGAAAGAACCGATGTTACTTTTGAAGAATAACGTGTTATGCAATTGTAAAAACCCTCATTGAAATTAGACAATGTCATGATATTTGATGGGTTGAGTTGAGCGTGATCTTATTCTATTTTCAAAAAGCGGATGTCGATATGATCTCTGCAGGATGGAAAATAACAAAAATGGGGAAGAGCGATGAAGCAGGTAGTCTACCGAATCCGGGACAACATTTTTTTATCTATATTGTTTACTGCATGTCTAACCTCCTCAACAACCGCCTGGGCGGTTCCCACCGTTGAGCAGTTAATTTCCAGTTCAGAACAAATTGAAATTACCATCAATAAATCCCATCTCCTGACCTTGAAATGTCCGGTTACCCGGGTATCCGTTGTCGCTCCGGAAATAGCCGATGTTCAAATTCTCGAACCAAAGCAAATACTCATCACAGGAAAAGCAGTCGGTGAAACCAGTCTCCTCTTTTGGACGGAAGATGAGAAAACCCGAATGGTTGACGTTTCTGTAATCTGGAACACGAAGCAAATTAAAGAAGCGCTGCAAACAACCATGCCGGATCAAGCCATCGAAGCAGTTTCACTGGAGGAAGGAGTGGCATTGCAGGGTGAAGTTCAATCACTCGACGGTGCTGCACGGGCGGTTGAAATCGCCCAGTCTTATGCACCGAAAGTGATTAATATGCTCAATGTTCCGGGGAGACATCAAGTATTATTAAAAGTTCGGGTTGCCGAAGTGGCTCGATCTTTTCGGGAAGAGCTGGGTTTTAATTTTCTTGTTTCGAAAGATTCACTCTCAGGTGGTTCAACCTTGGGAGGACTTATCAGTGGGGATTTAACATCCACCGGTTCGGTGGAAATGAGTGATGCGGTTACCCTTTTTCTGGGGCTTCCAAACGAAGATATCATGTCCTTTGTGCAAGCGCTGAAAGCGAAAGGATTGATCAGCATTTTGGCTCAACCCAATTTAATCGCCCGCAGCGGAGAGACTGCCAGTTTTCTTGCTGGGGGGGAATTTCCCATACCCGTTGTCCAGGGTGGACTCTCCAATTCTGTCTCGATTGAATACAAAGAATTTGGCGTGCGGCTGAAATTTACACCTACGGTATTTGAAGACGAAAACATCCATCTGGATATTTCACCCGAAGTCAGCGACCTCGATTTTACTCAAGGAATCAAACTGGGAGGATTCGTCGTTCCGGTTATTGTCACGCGAAGAGCGCATACGGTTATTCAACTTCAAAGTGGACAAACCTTCGCTATTGCCGGATTGATCAATAAAACCAAGCAAAAGACCGTCAGAAAAATACCCGGGTTGGGAGAGATTCCGATTTTGGGTGGATTATTCAGAGGAAAGGAATTAGATGAAAAAGAGACAGAACTTCTAATCATGGTTACTCCATATCTAGTCGCACCGATGGAGGGTGCTGAAACCGGTCAGGGGTATCCGATGCCTACCGATTTTAATGAATCCGTCGAAGAAAAAATGGAGGAACCGACTGTAAGTTGGAAGCCCTTGTCAAATCGTGCTGATCATGTTCCGGACTATTCTTCGACTACGGAAGCCATGTATAAAAGCCGTGGAATCAGCACGAACAAAAAATATTAGTTTTTTACCTACGTAAAATTTCAGGTAAAAGGGCAAGGGCAGGAGAAAGAGCCATGAACATGCCGCAAAATAAAAGCGATTCAAACAAAAGCATTCGTGCTGTGGTGATAGACAGGAATCACAATGATCTAATTCTATGCAATAAAGCAGTTCTGTCCACCAATATGGTTGAGATCGCTGGAGAGACCACCTCTTTTTCTTTGGCTTTTTCTCTAATTGAAAGGCATTGTCCGGATTTCGTATTTATTGCCATAGGCGAAACGCCCGATTCCGAATCTGAACTCATTGAGAAGATTCGTAAAAATATTCCCGCCCTAAAAATTATTGCTGTCAGTGAAGAGGAAGATACCGATTTAATATTGCGATGCTTTCGCTCCGGTGCGGATGAGTTTTTGTTAAAACCGCTTCAAGCCGAAGAATTGGTACAAGTTTTTAAACGGCTTCAGAACCGGGTCACCGCCCAGGAGTTGACCGTCAAGGCGACGGGAAAAGTGTTTGCTTTCTGGGGGACAAGGGGGGGTAGTGGAACAACCACATTGGCTTGTAATGTGGCTGATATTTTGCATCGGTCTCATTCGGCTATCTTGGTGGATTTTCATTTTGAACAGGGGGATTTGGCCTTGCATCTGGATGTTCAGCCGGCACTTTCATTGAGGGATTTAATGGATTCATCCGATGAGTTGGA
>CAZXSQ010000339.1:3047-4366 GCA_964643335.1 uncultured bacterium | reverse complement strand
CGGTCAAGCATGCCAATGGACTGCATTTGCTGCTTCAGCCTTTGGATCAGCAGGCAGCGGTATTGAGAGAAGTCGAAATTTCAAAACTGATACGGATGTTACAATCCCGCTATGATTATATTGTATTGGACCTCGGTCATGATAACCGGCTGGCTACCTTACTGGTTCAGTATGTCAATCATTTTTGTCTGGTTATTAATCAGGACCTGCCTTCGGTTTATTTGACAACACGAAAGATACAACTTCTGAAGGAATTGGGGTGTTCCCAGAATCAGATTCAGTTGATTGTGAATGGGTATGCCAAAAGCCGTTCCTTGACTTTAGGTCGAATCGCTAAAGCGATTAAACGATCCGATCTAGTAACCATCCGGCAAGATGAGAAAAGAGTGTTGTCTGCTCTCAATCAAGGAATTCCTCTCGGTGACGTATCAAAACGGGGGAAGGCTTATAAAGATATGAAGCGCCTGACGGAACGTTTGAAACAGTCAACGTTAACTACAGAGACTGCGATGGAAGAAGAAAATACACTTCCTGAATTGATGATGGAAAAAACGGCTTGGGCCAAGATATAAAGGTATTTTTATTATTTGTAAAAAGACAATGATTTCCGAGGACTCAAACAATGAATTCAGCATCGTCACTACAACTCATTGAAAAGCAATCTCCGGATCGAACCGCGGGCAGAAAAGCCATGTTCCAAAAAATCAAATCCGAGGTTCATCGGCGGTTAATAGATCGTCTCGACCTGAGTCAGATCAACGATGAAAACAAGGAAACCGTCAAGCGGCAGGTGCGGCCCATTGTCGTCGATTTGATTAGTTCTCAGCCAGCTCCGCTCAATGGTCAAGAAAGACAATCTTTATCGGACGAAGTGTTGGATGAAGTGTTTGGTTTTGGTCCATTGGAAACTCTTCTAAAAGACACTCAAATATCAGATATTTTGATCAACAATTACAATGAGATTTATATCGAAAAGTTGGGGAAACTGCAAAAAACAGACGTGACATTTAGAGATGACCGGCACTTGTTGCAGATTATTGACAGGATCGTGTCCCGAATCGGACGACGAATTGATGAGACTTCCCCCATGGTGGATGCCCGATTACCCGATGGTTCAAGAGTGAATGCTATCATTCCACCCCTGGCTTTGAATGGGCCGGCCATGTCCATCAGGCGTTTCGGGGTCAATCCGTTGAAATTGGATGATCTGTTGGACTTCTCGGCATTGACATTAGAAATGGTCGAGTTTCTTGAAGGAGCAGTCCGGGCCAAACAGAATGTCGTGATTTCCGGGGGAACCGGGTCAGGTAAAACCACTT
>CAZXSQ010000339.1:0-3037 GCA_964643335.1 uncultured bacterium | reverse complement strand
GCTCAAGCCAAAGGGGCTTATCCTGGTAACAGGGCCCACCGGTTCAGGTAAAACCACTTTGCTAAATATATTGACATCATTTATTCCTTCTTATGAACGAATCATCACGATTGAAGACGCCGCTGAATTGATACTCCAACAGCCTCATGTGGTCCGGTTGGAAACTCGTCCTCCGAACATTGAAGGCCATGGTTCGATTACGCAGCGTGATCTGTTGTTCAACACATTGCGTATGCGTCCAGATCGGATCATCTTGGGTGAAGTCCGTGGAGCGGAAGCCTTGGATATGCTGCAGGCCATGAATACAGGTCATGAAGGATCGTTGACCACGATTCACTCAAATTCTCCCCGCGATGGTTTGAGCCGCATCGAAATGATGGTATCGATGAGTGGTATCGAGATTCCTGTACGAGTGGTGCGGCAGCAGATCAGCTCGGCAATCGATATCATTGTACAAGCCTCTCGTTTGATTGACGGGACGCGCCGAATTACTTCTGTTTCTGAAATTACAGGGATGGAAGGGGATATTGTGACCATGCAGGATATTTTTCAATTCAAGCAGGAGACGGTTGATTCCAATGGGAAAGTGCATGGCTGTTTTGTGGCAACCGGTGTACGTCCCCAAGCTATGGCCCGTATTGAGGCGGCCGGCATTCGGCTCTCTCCGGATATATTTAATCCGGGTGAAAAACTGCGTGTGGGAGATAGATCATGAATCCTGAAATCTTGGGAGTCATAGTATTCATTTGTACTTTTCTATGTACCTTCGGTATTGGAATTTGGGTGATTGCTTTATTTTCACCCGAAAACCTCAAGGTGAAAAAACGTTGTGAATCGTTGACAAAGAATCTTCAGAATGGCAACTTGAACGAGAAGGTTTTGGCGGTATTACGAAAGCAGAAAGACTGGAATCGTTATCCCGTTTTTACTGAATTTCCACCGTTACTCAATCTACCTCTTTTGTTTGAACAATCCGGTCTGAATTCCGATGTGAGCAGATGGTTAATCATGACCACAACTTTCAGCGGGGTAGCCGGTTTTGTGTTGTGGATTGTTACCCAAAATTTTATATTTGCGTTAATCGGTGCCATGATCGTCATTACTTTGCCTTACTTATCTCTTTTATATAAACGAAAGCAGAGGCTATCAAAGTTTGAAGCTAATTTTGCTCATGCTTTGGAAATTCTGGGGCGATCCTTGCGCGCAGGGCATCCATTTTCGATGGGGCTCAAGATGGTCTCAACGGAATTACCCGATCCTGTCGGAACGGAATTCGGGCAACTATTTCGCGAACAGCAAATGGGATTACCCATCGACGAATCCTTGCGTGCTTTGGTCAAACGGGTTCCGTTGATGGACCTCCGGTTTTTTGTTTTAACCATCATGATTCATCAACAAACCGGTGGTGACTTAGCCGAAGTGCTTGATAAATTATCCAACGTTATCCGGCAGCGTTTCAAGATTCTTGGTCAGGTGAAAGCCCTGACGGCGGAAGGAAGGTTATCCGGATGGGTGTTATGTTTACTGCCCATTTTTGTTTTCTTCATGATTCTGACCATTAATCCAGGATACATCAAACTGCTGGTGGAGACCGAGATCGGGAAGAAAATGCTTTATACCGCTATTGTTTTACAAATTTTTGGCGTTCTTGTCATCCGGAAAATCGTCAATATAAAGGTGTGATTATGGCTATTATCGGTGTGCTAAGTTTTATAACCATGTTCTTTTTGGTGGTCGCTATTGCCACTTTCGCAGGTCTGGTAAAGCACCCAATCGATAGGCGTATCGATCAGATTCGTATCGGTCAGTCCCTTGGACAGCAAAAATCCGTATTTTCCAATAAAACCGATACCAGTATGGTGGCTTCTTTAGGAGAAAGGGTGGCGCCGGCCGATCCTGAGAAAAAAGTGGATAGTAAGCAGCGTTTATCCATGGCCGGTTATTATAGTGATTCCGCTTACAACACGTATTGGGGATTTAAAATTGTATTCATGACAATTGTTCCGCTTTTTACATTTGCTTTGATAACGATATTCAATTTGCCCTTGAATAAATCGTTGTTGCCAGCAGTTTTGGCCATTGGAGGCGGATTGTTTTTACCGGATATCTTTTTATGGTTAAAAAAAAGAAGACGGCATGAACAAATCTTTTGTGGATTGCCGGATGCACTGGATTTGTTGGTAGTTTGTATTGAATCCGGACTCGGACTGGATGCGGCCTTGCAGAAAGTCAGTGAGGAACTTCATATCAGCAATAAGGTACTGAGTGAAGAACTTCACATAACCTGTGCAAATATTCGGTTGGGTAAGCCACGAAATGAGGCTCTGCACGATTTGGGGGAACGAACCGGATACATGGATTTGAAAACACTGACCGCCGTGTTAATTCAGGCGAGCAAATTTGGAACGAGTATTGCACAGGCCTTGAGAGTCCATTCGGAAGATTTGCGAACAAGAAGATGTCAACGAGCGGAAGAACTGGCGGCCAAGACAACTGTGAAATTGATCTTTCCTCTTGTATTGTTTATTTTTCCTTCCATTTTCGTTGTGTTAGGCGGTCCGGCGATTATAAAGATTTTGGAAAACTTCATGAAATAGTAAATAGCAAAGGAGGCGGTGTAACATGCTGCGTTTTTGGATAATCGTCATGCTAATTTCAATTCTTTTGGGCTGTCAGACTACAGAAGATAGAGGCATAGCCCGGCTAGTTGGGGCACCAATTGAATCCTCCATTAATACTCCTTTTCAGCAGATGATACAAAATGGCGGGCAACCGGAACTGGTTTTAGGAACGGTATTTTTTGAGTTTGACCGGGCAGAACTTAAAGAAGAGTCTAAATCCACGCTGGATTATATAGCCAGAAAGGTTAACCATCTTTCCGGTCCGGTGATTGTCGAGGGGCATACCGATCATGTCAACTCTGAAAAATACAATATTCGGTTGGGATATGAACGTGCTGTCGCTGTAGCCCATTATCTGAAGAGCGCCGGTGTATGGGATGAAAGACTCGTTGTGAAAAGTTTTGGGGAAACCCGCC
>CAZXSQ010000338.1:0-7932 GCA_964643335.1 uncultured bacterium | reverse complement strand
AAAATATTGTAGGAGATATTTCTTCTTTCGCGTGTGGCAACACCTGTTTCATAGGCAGCCTCAGTTCCTTCAAACCGAGCCACTGAAGAATCTTGGAAGGGATCATGGGGTAATGACCCCATATAGGCCACTGGGGAAGTGAGGAAAAAAAGACCGGCCTCCGAGCGGGCTCTTCTGCCGGTAAAAATATTGTCTTCTGATTCCGGGGGGTAACTATTATTGTCCAAAAAATACATTTCATGGGCTTGAGCCAATGCCCGGATGTCGGTTTTTACTCTTGAGACTTTGGCGCGTATTTGCGCGTTGATAAAGTTCGGGACCGCAATCGCGGCCAGTATCCCGATAATCGCCACTACAATAAGTAATTCAATTAAGGTGAATCCTATATTTTCCCGGCGCATGACGGACCTCCGTTTTTTAATAATTTTTATGCGCTAACCACTAATGGGTTTTTACATAAGCGGCCGCCGATAATTACGACGGCCGCCTTTTTGATGCAAAGGATTAATATATGAACCAGTCTTCTGTGGCGGTACCGGTTGCAGGATTTTGGAAGGTCATAACAACGATGTCTCGAGCCGCACCTTCTGGAACAGCTCGGCTTGCCCATGAGAATGCCACATAGTCGTTATTCATCGCGCAAATCGGCTCTCCCGGATCGCCTCCTGCTGTCTCTTCAAATTCAGGCAAAGGATGAACCACAAAAGCATCTGTTGCGGGTGTTCCATTCGAATTGAATATACGTCCTACAACACTGGTGGTAAACTGAACATCATCGGCCAGGTCATCATCCCATGAAAACGCAAAGGAACCATTTGAAGCCATAGCACAGCGGGGACGGCCTAAACCTCGCCCATCGGCGTGCTGGCTGACGAGAATATAGGGGCCGATTCGTTCGCCCTGATCATTCCATAGCTGTCCCAGCATGACGGGGAATCCAATTAAATCTTCAGGTAATCCAATACCCGCTGGAGCATTGACCTGGTGAATGGTTACAAACTGATTTGTGTTCCCGCCATCCAACCAGCTTACATTAATACCGTTTTCTTCATCGGTGGCGATAAATTCTTTAATCCGGTTACCGTCGTTATCAAATAGAATGCCTTTATGAAGGGATGGACCACCAATGAGTGATTTATTGTCCCAATAGATAGCGACAAAACCGTTGGAAAGAGGAGCCAATCGAACATCTTCCTGTTGCCCGGTCAAATCCTCGGATACAAAGAACTCATCTTTAAACCGTGTGCCGTCCGGATTAAATATGTTAATCGTGGCGACACGATTTCCCCCGGTTGGAAAATCGGGATCTGCTTCATAACGATGGTCTCTTGCCACGGTTCCGATTACGAGTTTGCCATCGGATAACCAGCAGCAATCCCATTCTCGGTGGCCTGCGCTAAATTGTGAAATGGATATTGGATCGGGTGTGGTGGGTTCCAAGTCGCCATTAAATAATTTGAAAAATCCATGACCCTGTCCGTCATCACCGTGTATTCCGTCTGCATCCACTACAGTGTCAGGTACCTCTGCATCCGAACCCGATAAAGTGCCAAATTTATAGGTGGCCGCGGCCATAAAACCACTTCCTACTCTGTCCGCCTTGTTCAGTGTCCAATTGGTGTTTGCGCCTGTATTGATGCCCACGATAATATCAGTGGCTGTATCTTCATCGATTATATTGAACAATCTTACTCCACTCTCATCAACACCGCTTACATGGTGACTTCCATTTCGGTTAACCCAAAACACTGAGGTCGTGTCATTATTCAAAACGGACACTTTCGGTTCACGGTCCTCGCCGTTTGTTCGGGCAAGGATAACAGGCCCATCCGGAGTAATCGCTGTCACTTCCGCTTCTTCAAAGGTCGGGGTGTCGTCGATTAGAGTGATTTCCTCTCCAATTGGTTGAGAATATGCCATGTTTCCGAATAGAACCAAGGTGATCGCCAATAAACTCGAACTCCCACAATAATGTTTCATCTTTCTCCTCCTGTTTTTTTAAATGGGATTAATTAAACAGCCAATTTCCTTATTACGCAAGTTAATTTCCAATTAAACTTTTTATACAAGTCTATATTTATATAAAATTACGTATATACTTGATTTTTTTTGCCTAATATATATCATTTTCCAAATATTGTCTATTAATAAGTGTGAAGTTTAAGGCAGAATATTTACAGAATCATTCTGCACGTTCTTTTTATCGATTTTCACCGGTTCCTGGGTCACGGATCCCTTTCCATGCCGCTGTCCGATATGATAGGAAATAGTTAATAATCCTCGAGTTAAATGTTCATGCACCAGAACGACGTCTTCCGGTACAATTAATTCCGTCGGTGCGAAATTCCATATTCCTTTAACTTCGCCGGATACAAGACGGTCTGCAATATCTTGTGCAGTTGCAGCCGGAGTACAGATTACGCCGATTTCAATGCACCGTTCTCTACAAATGGTTGATATTTTATCTATGTCGAAGACGGGGACGTCTCGTACAGAATAATTGTGAAATTTGGGATTGATATCGAAAATCGCCCTTAATTTAAATCCTTGGCGTTCAAACGATATATAATTAGCTAATGCCTGTCCTATATTTCCGAATCCAACAATGGCAAAATGAAAAGGGCTTCGGGCCATGAACACTTCACGGATTACAGAAAGTAATTCCGGAACGGCATATCCTACTCCTGTTTGCCCACGCACGTTCAAAGGGAGAAAATCCTGCTTAACCACGGCGGGATTTACATTCAGGAGATCGGCCAGTTTCCGTGTGGATACACGCTCGATTCCTTTTTGATTGAATTCTTCCAGCACGTTCAAATAACGTGACATGCGAATCAACGTCGCTTCGCTTAAAATGGGTGGTTTCCCTGTTGTACTCATTGAATCTCTCATTATTTGGGGCCTTATAGTTCAATATGTTGGATAAATTATTTGCTATCATACACCCCAATGTTTATCTTGAAAAGCGGGAATTCGCCTTTTTCTGTATTTTTGATTTTTCTATAATATCCTCTATTCTAATAAGAAAAATGGAGATTTTCAAATGGAAAATAAACGTATCGTCATTCCCAGAATTGAAGAGGAAATAAGCATCGATGGCAATTTTAATGAACCGGTTTGGGGAAGTGCCGCCGTTATCACTCCTTTCTATCATAATAACGGCGATGGAATTGAGACTGAACCTACAACGTTAAGGCTTTGCTACAATTCTACCTATTTATACCTCGGCTGGACTTGTAAGGACACCGATATTCAGGCAACCATAACCGAGCATGATGCAAATCTGTGGGACGAGGAAGTGGTTGAATTTTTTGTGACACCGAATGAATTAACCCGCTATTATGAAATGCAATGGAATCCACTAGGGACAACGTTTGATGGGCTTATCGTCAATACGCTCGATGATAAAGGCTTCTCTGTTCTATGCGACCTGGATAGAAAATGGGAAGCCAAAAACCAAAAATCGGCCGTGGTGGTTGAAGGCAAACTTAACGACCATTCATCAAAAGATGAAGAATGGAGAGTCGAAGTGGCGATTTCTTTTGCCGATCTTCAAACCGATCCTCCTAAACCGGGTGATATTTGGCGAGGGAATTTTTATCGATACAACCGTACAACAGGAAAAGAAACCGAATATGTGAGTTGGTCGCCAACATGCACGAATACTTTCCATGAACCCAACCGGTTTGGTTATATTCATTTTGGTGACTGATCAATATGCTGAAAGTTCCAACTGGTTCATAATTAAAAAGATATGCCCTTTTGCTATATTTTTGTTGAGCAGTTTTCGGTCCGTTTAAACGATAGAGACCTGCCGAAATATAATAAAAGAGATATGATTTGTATGGCTAAGAATTAAATGCACATAAAACACTTTACAATATAGAAATAGGTGTTATTTATTTATAGTTGTGTCACAAATAAAAATAGGTAACTATTATTTTCTGAAGGGGTTACAGCGATACATACTCTTTTACTTATCATGCCAGTCTCTGCAAGAGAAAAAACCATCAAATTTTTTAATAAAACATATGGAGGAATGCCATGGCGGCAGATATGAAGGTTATTGAAGAAGAAATGGATGAAATTCGAATGTTGATGAAAATCTGGAATAAATTCTACCAGATTCTCACCACTACTTTTTTTAATCCGGATGCGGATATTTCCAAATTGGACCCTGAATTTCAACAAATCAAACAAATCGTTGCCGAACATCACGCCCACTTTATGAAAGTTATCAAAAAAGACTTTCATATCGGACAATCGATTCTTACGACCGTTAAAAGGACGATCTCGCTGGAAGGATTTCATGATCTTAGTCCGCTCGAAGTCAATAAAACACTGATCGAATGGCATGATGCCAATATCCTGCTGAATGAAACGCTTGGCTCACTCGAATGTGAACGGGACAAAATTCTGCGAGGCCGCCGGAAAGCCAAGGTAGCCGGTAAATCTGGTAAGGAAAAAGCGAAAGATTTTTTTCAAAGCAGGACTTTAAAAATGACCATCAATCTCGTGGTTATTTTGGCGATTCTGGGTGTTCTGGCTATGTATTGGGATACAATTTCTCAAACCTCTTTTTATCAAAATTATCTCAAAGGATTTATCGATCCAATTTTGAATCTAGTGGGGATTGAGACAGCCCCCGCTGAAGGTGCATCTGGAAGTTGATTACATCATTTTTTAGGAAGCAAAAAGGGCGAGACTTTACTCAATTGTCTCGCCCAAATTAGTTCATTAAAACGAGTGGATTTCATGAACGATAAACAAGATTGCATTATCATCCCCGGACGCCTGCCCCCGCATGAAATATGTTTCGTGAATACTCTTATGGATGATCATGAAGGGATGGCCGTTGCCCGCACGGAAAAATCAACTGATGGCCGTATGGAGTATTGGGTATCACCGGATATGCTGGATGAATTTTACAATTTTGTGAATTATGTGAATGAACGGCTGCATATTCCAATGGAACTCGGTGAACCGATTCCCCGTTCCACTGAAATAACTGAATGAGTATTCATAGGGGAAGAACTGTCTTATTCTTTTCGTTTATTTAAAGGTTTAATATAGCAATTGACAAAAAACTGCTTTTTATATAGTTAATAATCCGAATATAGATTAAATACAGAAAGAAACTCAAGATGAACAATGTCTATTAAGCACGTGAACCGTAAAGGCAAAACCTATTACCTTTACCAAAAGCAGACCAAAACTGGAAAACTGAAGTACTTCTTTTCCACTAAATCAGGAGGAACGCCGGTTGATTCTATTCCTGAAGGATATGAAATTTACGAAAACCCGAATGCCCAGGTTTTTTTGAGAAAAATTACTCCCAAGGTTTTTTCTGAAGATGAACTAAAGATCGTGGAACAAGGTATCAAGCAATACGCCAAACTTGAATATTTCCAGATCGATGTGAAGCAAAATGCGATCGTTGTTTACCTTCCTAATCAGGATGTAAATTCAATAAAAGATTTATTTGCACGTTATTCTTTTGGTTTGTTAAATAATTCGGAGGCTGAAAATAGAATTTTTGACAATATGTCATACTCTCCAATGATGCGTTTTGTTTTGGAAGACCAAAGTGAACGGAAATTTCGTGTAGAACGAATGTGTTTTCGGGGGCCGGAAGATCATTGGTGGTATTTGGAAAGAGGAAACGATTTAGGAAAACTGGTTAAAAAATACGCTAAACACTTGGGCCAAGAATCATTTTATGATCTCATATAAGATGAAACCTTATACAGGCTGTTGAAAAGCAGCGGCTTCGATTTCCACCCGTTCGACTTGATAATCTGCCGATTTCACTTTTGCTATTGTGGATTGAATAGCTTCTTCCAGAGAATGTGCCTCACGGTGAAAATCAATCGAAAAAACACCATTGCATACCCCTAGTGATCCATCATCACAACCGGCTTCGAACAACTCATCTGCAATCTCTTCGGTTAGTTCAACGCCTCCTTTGAGGATCAATGTAAACTCATATTTAGTCATTGGGTGTCACCTTTTCGCAAAACAACCCTATCCATTTTTACGAGGCTACTCATCAAAGACAGCTACGCTTACAGGGCGCTCTTGTGCAAACTTCTTTCTGTGCAGCTTGATGCGTTCAATTTCATGTAATGTTTCGGCAGTCAGGTAACTTTCCCCACAATTTGAGCAACTAACAACGGGCACATTCTCAATGACCAGCAAATCTTCACCCTTGCCGTAACTCCGGGTGACATGACGAATATGTGCACCTTCTTGACCACAATTGTCACAAATCATTGCTTACCTTCACTCTACATATACAGTAATAATAACCAGTTTTCCCGTGATGCTGATCTTTGCTACTACAATCGCCAAGTTATCATCAACGGTTTTACCTTTGACCATGTATTTGCATTCCGCTGTAATTTGATCTTTTTGACGCTCAACGATTTCGCCAGTTAGGACAATACGCTCAACATCAATTATAGACAGATTATCGTCTCCCATTTCCTCTTCAGCGTGTATCGTCATCACATACTGGCGGGTTTGGATTTTAACCCGCATTTCTCTTGCGGTCATACATAACCACTCTCACAGCCAAGCGGATTATTCAGACATATTATATTAGCATAGTTGGGAGGCACGAGTAGACTGCCACTTCATGTCTTCTTCGACCAGCTCAGTTGCATAGGCAAATACTGCTTGGAAATCTTCTTCCTCTAATTCCCGATAATCTTCAAGCAGTTCCTGTTTAGATATACCACCTGCCAGGGCTTGTAATATTTGCTCTACTGAAATTCTCATCCCTCTAATTGTCGGTTTCCCAACCATTACTTTAGGATTGACGACGATTCTTGAAAGTAATTCTTCGTTGCTTGACATGATTTTACTTATACACCCCCAACATCCGCCACTTTTCATCTTCTTTGGAGCGTTGGCGCAGTAAATCCAGTTGATCCAGATCGCGTTCGCTGATTAAAAAACGTCCATGCATATTATCCAGATTTCCTGCTGAAATTTCAACCACCATTTTTGCCGCCAGGTCAGGGGGGACATCGTCACCTTGTTCCAGGCGTTGGACCAGGGGATCCATCCATTTTTGTTTGTCCTCGCTTTTCATGAATGATTCAGTCATGGCAGTTCTTACGAAACCTGGTGTGATTGCAAACACTTTAACGGATGAATCTGTTTGGTCTAATTCGATGGCCAACGTATCCGTTATCCGCATAACTGCTGCTTTGCTGCATCCATATGCAGAAGCGAAGGGGAAGGGAGAACTTGTTCCTCCGCCTGCCATATTGATGATTCGGCCGCGATTGCGTCCATTCATTTTTTGGATGGCTGCCCGGCAGCATAAAAATACTCCAAACACATTGACCTCCACATCCTTCCACCAATTATCCGGATCGGCTTCCCACATCGGACCAACTGCTCCCAAACGGCCAGCGTTGTTAACCATCGTATCGATGGGACCGATTTCGGATTCAGTGCGTTCAATGAGTTGATCAACCTGTCTGGGAATGGCAACGTCGGTCGGAATAATAGTGGCTTCACCATTGGCTTGTTTTATCTCATTGGCGGTTTCTTGCAGTTCGGATCCGGTTCTTGCTGCTAGAACTACATGCGCACCTTCTTGTGCACAGTGAAGAACGATGGATTTTCCGATTCCGCGTCCAGCACCGGTAACTATAACGATTTGGTTTTCCAGCCGTTTGACCATTCTGATGTTCCTTTCTTTTTACGATAAGATTATATGTTTGATTAAAGGGGGTCTCAAAACTATGTAATATAATGAGAATGCAGCAACATAGGGCAAACACGTAGGTTTGCCCCTACCCTATGTAGGGTTAGTCCTATGTGTCTAACCTGTTATGAGACATCCACATTGAAACGTCAGCGATATAGGGCAAACACGTAGGTTTGCCCCTACCCTATGTAGGGTTAGTCCTATGTGTC
>CAZXSQ010000337.1:7250-7934 GCA_964643335.1 uncultured bacterium | reverse complement strand
GCTTTTGTATTGTTATTCGAAGGATTGACTCCAGGCGATACTTTCTTTTGATTTGATTGAAGACCGGCTGCAGGCGGCATGGCAGGATTGCTGACCGGCAGGTCGGGAACATTCAAGGCATCCGGTGTCAAGATGGGAGTCGGTTCCTGCTTGACCTTCTTTTCCAATATAACCTTAAAATTTTCCCCTTGCTTGAGGGGATCTGGAGCCGGATTCGCCTTCGGAGATTGAACCCGTTTGTTTTTGACCACTGGTGCAGCGTCCAATGGATCGATAAATGGATTCGGCATGACCTTACTCCTGCTTTATTTCCAATGCCTAGAGATCGATGTATTCCCAAAACTTTGCTACCGGTTGACTAGAATCCATGTTCTAGAGCAATTCGAGACTAAAGATCAAACCGAAAAGCGGAAGGTAATAATATCACCATCTTGGACGACATAATCTTTCCCTTCAACCCGAAATCGCCCTGCTTTTTTCACATCTTCCATGGATTGATAATGCTTCAAATCATTAAAAGAAACCACTTCGGCTCGAATGAAGCCTCTCTCGATATCACTGTGTATTTTCCCGGCAGCCTCTCGAGCTGAACAACCGGCAGGTACAGTCCAGGCTCGAACTTCATCCGGGCCATAGGTCAAAAAGGACTTTTGGCGAAGAATCCTGTAGGATTCCTGGATCAAA
>CAZXSQ010000337.1:0-7240 GCA_964643335.1 uncultured bacterium | reverse complement strand
CGCCGAACCTTCCAAGCCGGTGGCTTGAAAATAGTCGCTCCATTCCTCCTCGGGTAATTCAAGCAATTCGCATTCCAATTGAGCGTTCATGGGGATGCAGGACAGTTCCCGATCCCTGCAGGCTTTCTGCAACTCCGCCAGCCACTGCTTTTCTTCCGTATCGGTCAAATCACCGACATTGGCCATAACCAGCACCGGCTTTCCCGACAGCAGACCGTATGGCCGTATATATAGATCGATTTCTTCCACCGCCGGTTCAACGCTTACAATAGGGTGGTGATTCTCCAAAGCCTCTCGAAAACGATTCAGGGATTCTTTTTCGGCTGTCAGTTCTTTTCTTTTGTCAGCCATTTTGTTCCAGTTCTTATCGATCCTTTTCAGGCGATTCTCGATGATAACCATGTCGGCGAGAATCAACTCAGTCAAAATCGTCTCCAGGTCTTGCGAAGGATTGACATCACCCTCAGGGTGAGGCACCGAGGCACTTTTGAAGACTCGAATAACCAAAAGCAGGGCTTCCATATTGCGCAAATGGCCTAAAAATTCATTGGTGAAACCTTTTTCCTTTCCTTCGCCTTTGGAAAGACCGGCAACGTCCGTAAATTCAACTGTGGCATACGTTGTTTTTTTGGGGTTATAGATTTCCGATAAGAAATCCACCCGATAATCCGGAACATACACTACCCCCCGATTGGGATCTTTCCGTCCGGGGGCAAGAGAAGTATCGGCACGGGCATGGGTCAAAGCATTAAAAACGGTGGTTTTGCCGGAAGTGGCAAGTCCAATTATTCCAATCTGCATACTGGCTTCTTTACTTTCTATATCGTTGTATATAAAAACATTAAGGGGGATAGGATTAATTACACTTAAATCCTGAGCCTTTTATTTCTTGTAGAAAAAACCCCGCCAACTAAATGGAAGTCTGTTCTTCAATGCGCAATTGAGCAGGAGTTTTTGTTGATGAGATTTAAGGGATTTTTGATTCCCCAACCCCTGAAAAAAAATTCAATACAGTCAATTAATCAGGCAATTTTTGCCTGTTACGTAAAAATACAGGTAGATTTAATCATTCAAGTTAAATGATTACATTCTGCATTTATTTGAAACGAACTTTATTTTATTCGGTATACTATATTCTACCTGATATTTAAAGAATTGTCTATAAAAATGGCAAAAGTATTTTACACTTTTTCCTCAAAATTCGATTTTTCATAAACGGAAACAACAGGCAAACCTGTTTCTTTTCTTAGATAGTCTTCTACAGCCAGCGCATCTTCAATATCGATTTTCCGTAACGGCACCGAATCATATTGCCGCAGTTCTTTGGTATGCCCGCCGCGGGAGGAAATATGCCAGTATTTGGGATAAGGGCGTGTCGGAGTATTCAGCTGCACTTCATCGGGCTTGATGCGGTTGAGTATCTCAGCTAATCCTGCCAATTCTGCAAGGTTGGTGGGCAAAAACATGATCTGAATCCCCAACAATCCCTCGTATCTATCTTTAAAATCAATTATGCTCCGAATGATAAAATCCAAAGTAATCCCCGATATCGGGCGATTGATACGTTGAAAACTTTCCTTGGATGACGCATCAAGTTTAACATAGGTTCGATCTATGGATTGTAAATCTTTAATCACCTCCGGATCATGCAGCAAAGTTCCATTGGTCAAAACCAGTTGTGGAATCGAAGTAATTCGCGCAACTTCTTTGGCCACCTCTCCAAGATTGACGGCCAATGTAGGCTCACCACTGCCGCTGTACGTGATAATATCGGACTTTTCCCACCGTGAAGCCAAAAAATCGCTGATCACTTTTTCTGTTTTTACATACAGTTTTCGGGTGTTTGTGATTCTCTGTATGGTTCCCAATTGGCAATAAATGCAGTTAAATGAACAAATGGAAGTCTCACAAATCAAGTCGATTCCAAGAGACATCCCCACTCGCCAGGAACGTACAGGACCGTAAACCGTTGAAATATGCATAGGATTATTCATTTCTTCATCTTGTTTCTGACACACACTCTCATACTTGATACACTTAAATACATAACTCTTCAAAGTATTTATAGTTCGTTTCCATAAAAAGGCTAAACGATCTTGGTATCATCATTATAGTCTAAACAGTCATAAACACATGCAATAAATAAATTTGAAATGGTTTTCATAAAGTAAATTCAGTCTTGATTCGATTGTGTGATACTTTTCTAGATACATTTAGTCAAGATAAGTCTGATCTAATCCCTCGTTTTGTAGCAGATGTAATGTTGAATGATAAAATAACTATAACAAAAATATAGAAATTTTCAATCAACATTTTATCGTAATTTTTCAATATGTATCTCATTTTTTTACACTTTTGTGTATTTACTTAAAGAGTTTTATGCAAGAAATATGTTGGTAGAATGTTAAATTTTGAAAAAAAACCTCTTGACGTAATAGTCATGTTTGATACACTATTTTATTGTTTGGTTATTTATTGTTTGAAAAATTCTTACCCTTTTTCCATCCGAAATGACAGGTTGAATTGATGTTTTTTTTGAAAATTTTTTGGCTTAGCGAAATAAAAATGGTGAAAATTTTTGATCTTTCATTGTGTTTTGTCAGCCACCAGGGGGAATAAGGGTATTTATTTAAGTTCTATATAGAAAGGGCACAGGCTCTTGCCTCATGTTGTGCTAAAGGGGAATATTCCGTTCATCGATGCGGAGCGGTTGTCTTTTCCACTTTATGAAAGAAACGATTGGCTCATAAAAGTGGAAGAATTTTATGTTGAGCGCCATCATAAAAAAGCCCTTTTACCTGTTGTTGTCGTCGAGGAAGGCCATTCACAAAAGTTTTACATAAAACTGTCGCTGAATGAACAAAATCATCAAATTACCGTTCGACTTGATCCTTCCACGGATCCTGTAAAAACACGAGGGGTAAAACGTTCAGTTGCTCTTGTGGCTGAATCGATTTTGAGCAGGTTTGAAGATGCTCTTGTTGAACGCCATAATCTGCATGATTATTTGAACTGCTCAACAGATATTACTTTGGCAGCTCACGGATGATATTGATTTTAATTTTTCATTACTATAAAGCTGTTGATACGTTCTATACAAAACACGGATTCACAGAAATATACAAAATATTTAAGTAAACTGACAAAATATACGGTACACAGGCGAAACGTAGTTACAGAATGGTGTGGGTTATTTGACAAAGTTTTTAATGGTTCATAAACCCAATAGGATAGAAAGGAGTACTTTTGCTTTCCTGACAATCTAACATTTGTTGCGAGGAAGTAAAAGAAGTAAGCAGTTATGTCGATGGAATCAATGGGAAGAAACAATAATGTGCCGGCAAACGATTGTCGAGAAACGATTGAAAATCATTTGGTTCAAGAATGGGGGATAGCCCCCGAAACGGCCAGACGTTTTGTTCAACGTCAACCTGGAATTACATTAAATGAAACCGTCGAGTACATGAGGGCCGTAACAAAAGAATACCGCTTGCTTTATAAAAGAACTCATGGTCAACGAATCAGCCCGGTTCTTTTGCGGCGAGCAACAGAAATGGCTTTGGAACGAACCGCCCGCCGGCGGCAGGCATTAACCGAACGTGATTTGCAATACCTTATGCAACAGGCGCGTGATGCTACCGATGCGGATATCGCGCGCAAAAGTGACCCAGGCGACAAAGATGGACGTATTCGTATTCTTCGGCCACTTCGGGAAGCGGTTATGTGTGAAGAAGACGCCGTAACTCGAGACCGATTGCTGGGAGTAGCGGAAGTCTTCATTGAAGACGGATACATTCTTGATAAGCAATACTTGATCAAAAAATGTTTGAATGAAGAACCCATCTTTCCAAATCGCCGTACCGTGGATGAAACGTTGGAAATTCTCCGCACGTCTTACGAAGCGCTCGGTTTTTCCAAAGACGATGTGTTTATAGCGTCCGCTTATCTTGATGTTCCTTATGGAAAGGTGGATACGTCTCGCGTCAAAAAAAGGAATGGCGACGTAAATGAAATGAAACCCCATTTCATATACTGAAATTTTCGAGAACAGTTTAATTAAAAAGCCGCGTTCCTGTGGGATGCGGCTTTTATATTAATATTTTTATCCAGCACACCTATAAAAAACTTTTCTATTGTTGTATTTTATTTTAATTTATGAGTTGAATTCATATTAAATGGGACATTAATAAGGGTTATTATTTGATATTTATCCTACACCCCTACAAGTGGTGTATCTGAAAATTCATTGTAAACCTATCTCAAATAAAGAAAGTAAGTGGTCTTCAAACTTCCTATTGATTATGATAATCCTTACATGATAAATAGTATCAACTAGGGGACTGTGATTAAAGAGTAATCGTATTTTAATACAAACTGTCTTTCTTCCTCAAAAATAGACGAAATTAATCTCTAGGAAAATCAAATGTCGACAATGTTTGAAGAGAATCAACCTTTGGTACTTATTGCAGATGACGATTCCAATTTTCGTCTTCTTGCCAAATCTGCCTTGAAAACCGCTGGATTCCGTATCGAAGAAGCTGAAAACGGTGACCAACTGCTCTCTTTGTTTAAAAGAACACAGGCAAATATTATCCTTTTGGATATTATCATGCCAGGAAGGGACGGCTTCACAACATGTTCAAAACTTCGAAAACTTCCTGGCGGTGAATATGTGCCGATCTTGATGATCACCGGTATGGATGACATCGAATGCATCACCCGAGCTTACGAAGCAGGCGCTACGGATTTCATCACCAAACCTGTGAATTGGCTGATATTATGCCATCGGGTTCGTTTTTTGCACCGGACCAATCAAAAAATCAATGAACTTATTAAAAAGGAACTCGAAGATTTAGCCAACTTATACGCGCTAAGCGATTTGTTGATTACGGAAAGCGATCAACCGCTTGGTTATTTTCGAACTGAATGTCTAAAGCATTTCCGTGCTTTGGAAAAACTGGTCGGTGCGGAAATTTTTGGTTCCATTATTCAATCCTATCTGACAGAAACGCCGCAACAAATTCAGTCTCTACAAAATGCTGTGAACAACAAGAATCTGGAGACTTTACGGCAGGAAACGCTTCAATTTAAATTGAAAAGTTCAAACCTTGGTGCTGTGAAAATTGTTTCTTTATGTAAAGAAATTGAAGCGATTGATAAACCAGAACATCTTCATCAGGCTTTGAATTTCATATCGGACATCGAAGTAGAATTCTTTGAACTAAAAAAACTTCTTGAGAGAGAACAGAACCGACTCTCTTCACAATGATAAAAAAATTATTCATTCGTATGCCATCCCTAGTGTTTACAGCATTACTTTATTTCTTTATACCGGCGTTTAGTGAAAATTAGCTCTTTTTTAGTGAAAATTATCATGTAGATTGATCATCAAATACTGTAGTAAGGGGATAACCACAATGCGATTCATATCCAATTCGATTAGACTTTTGTTACTTTCTACTTTATTGTTTTCTTTCAACTCATTCGGACAAGAAACGGACTTCATTGAATACGCGCGCTATGACAATCCCCCTATTCAAACTGATTATATCGGTCAAACCGATGAGAATGAAACTTTTTACAGCCGGCAGGTTTTTACAAACAATTACTCTTATAAAGGAAATCAAGTTCTTAAAATAGAAACATATACAGGACAAACCAGTCTAGATACTCTTGAATACACGATACTTGTCAGTTATGACGAACACAATTTCATCTTGAATGGTCTGATTTATACCGATGAGGATTTAGGTTCCCTCGATCTCGCGTTCAATCCTCCAATACTTTTACCGAGAACAATAAGCCCCGGGGAAATTGCTTCCCGCTCATCTCAATCCTTGGTACAGGTGGGACCGGTTCAGGCGGAAGCCACTGTTGACGCCAAACTTGAATTTATTGGATTTGAGAGTGTCGATGTCCCCATAGGACGGCTTGAAAACACCATGAAAATTGAACTATCCGTATCACTCTTTTTAGCGAGCATAGAATTGGGTTCTATCAAAAGAACCGGATGGTATCACCCTTTGGCCGGTTTAGTCCAAGAACAGAATCAGTTATCAAATTCAATCATTCAATTAAATGAAATAAATCCTTCTGTAGAATTGCCTACTACTATTTTACATTGGCAAATCTATTAATATGAAATATTGATGAATATGCACTTCATCGATGAGCTCATAGACTTAGTAAGTTTTGGAATCAAATCCCTCTGCTTAAAATTTGATTTTTGCAAGTACTTTTTATTATTTGGCTGGATACTTACCGCCTCTCTTTGCTGGCCGCAAGACACTGAAATCACTGAAGGCCAGGTTGATTTAACTCAGCTCAGTCTTGAAGAATTGATGAATATTGAAGTCACTTCAGTTTCTAAAAAGCCAGAGACTTTTTCACAAGCTCCCGCCGCTATTTTTGTTATCACACAGGAAGATATTCGGCGTTCGGGTGCCACCAGTATTCCAGAAGTGCTGCGCATGGTTCCGGGAGTGAATGTCGGCCGCATAGACTCCAACAAATGGGCTGTAACTGCACGCGGTTTTAATGACCGTTTTGCAAATAAACTGTTGGTTTTGATCGACGGCCGAACGGTTTATACCCCACTTTTCTCCGGTGTGTATTGGGAAACCAAGGAAATCATGCTGGAGGAAATAGAACGGATAGAAGTCATCCGTGGCCCCGGTGCATCTTTGTGGGGTTCCAATGCGGTCAACGGAGTAATTAATATCATTACCAAAAATGCCAAAGATACTCAGGGAGGCCTTGTAACCGCTGGAGCCGGAACCGAAGAAAGAGGATTCGGCAGCACCAGATATGGCGGAAAATTGGGAGATGATACATACTACCGAGTATACACCAAATATTTCAAACGGGATGATTTCGAGTATACATGGGGAGAAGAAGCCGCTGATGAATGGGATGTATTAAGAGGCGGATTCCGGATGGATTCAAATGTATCGGAAAACGACTCGCTAACAATACAGGGAGACGCTTATGGTGGAGAAACCGGTTCCACCTATCACACCCCCTATCCCTTCTCTCCCTATTTACTGACATTGGAGACCGATGACGACATCTCAGGGGCAAATCTTCTGACCCGATGGAACCGTATTTTTACGGAGGAATCTGATTTATCACTGCAATTGTATTACGACTGGGCGCAAATTGATTCACTGGTGCTCAATGAAAACCGGCAAATTTTCGATATTGATTTTCAGCACCACTACCAAATAAATGAATACAATGA
>CAZXSQ010000336.1:0-7954 GCA_964643335.1 uncultured bacterium | reverse complement strand
GTCTTAGTTGTAGTTGATCCCGCCAAAGTAAACCTCGAGAAAGACACAGGCGAGGACAATTTTGATGCTTTGGAAGTGTTAACTCCTGAAGTCTGTTTTCCCGAAGCCCCCGGTTGGCCAGACAGTTATTTTCACAGCCCATGGCCGTTATCCGAAAACTATTATTTTGTTTCTTTCAGTTTTGATTCCCTCCCTGGGATGGGTCCGAAAGTAAAGGAGGATACGGAAACAGGTCTTTACCTCTTTGACCGATTCGGAAACATGGAGCTGCTTTACAGAGAAGAAGGTATATCGAGCATGTACCCGATTCCACTAAGACCAAGAGAAAAACCGCCTGTTATTCCCAGCACATTGGATTCATCCCTCGGTGATGAAGGTGAATTCATGTTGAGCAATGTAAATCAAAGCCATTTCGATTTACCTGAATCACGTTCAATCACCAAATTGAGAATATTTCAAGTTCTTCCCAAAAGTGAGACTCATGTCGCCAATCAGCCTCGATTGGGATATGCCAATGCCGAATCGGCACGCATGTTATTGGGCACGGTTCCAGTAGAAAAAGATGGTTCGGCCTATTTCCGTGTTCCTGCACAAAAGCCCCTGTATTTTCAAGCTGTGGATGAATCCGGCCGTGCTGTGCAGACCATGCGCAGTGTAACTTATTTACAGCCGGGTGAGCGCCGCGGATGCGTCGGATGTCATGAACCAGTAGGAACAGTGGCTATCAATCAAAATACTTTGGCAATGCAAAGAGAACCTTCTGAACTTCAGCCTGGTCCTGATGGTTCATTACCGTGGAATTATCAGCGTCTGGTTCAGCCGATTCTCGATAAACACTGTGTGAGTTGCCATAACGACAGCGAAAGCGGTATTCTTCCTGTCCTATCCGGCAAGATTTCAGAAAACTTTACCGTCTCCTATAATAATTTGAAACCATATGCCCGATGGTATGAGTGGGGTGATAAAAGCATTCATCAAGTGGTAACAAAACCAGGTCTGGCGCCTGCTGATGTCAGTCCACTCCCTCAAATCCTGGATGATTTTACACATGAACGCAAAGTGGATTTGAGCGACAACGAACGAAGAAATATTTACCTCTGGCTGGACGGCAACGCATCATTCTATGGATGCTATTCAAAACCTGAACAACTCGCACAATTGAAAAGAAAAAAAATTCTTCCGCCAAAGTTACAATAAAAATGAGCCTTTATTTTATGTAGGTTTAGACGGAGGTAGACCTACGTAATAGCCCAAGAGGGAGACCCATACATTGTAAGGACAATCCCAATGTCATATAGTAAGCGAAGATCACCGTGTTTTTACTCCAAAGGGGGTTTTAGATGACAGCCAGTGGGCATCGCCCCTGTTAACGTGATACGCAATAAGGCTCAGCCCTGAAAGAATCCTTATTTTAATGACATTGGGACAATTACCCCATACGGTATAAATATATTTTAACAAGTACTCAACATAAACTCATACTAAAAGGAAAAAAATGAAACCAATCCTATTCTTCTCCCTATTTGCAGTATCTGTATGTACTTCACTTGCAGATGGATGGCCAATGTACAGAGCGGATTCCGAAAGAAGCGGATACACATCGGAAGAATTCCCGAAATCCCTAACGCTTCAATGGATGTATAAGAGCAATCATGATCCTCACCCCGCATGGCAAGCTCGCGATACCCGCATGTTTTTTGATTATGCCTATCGCACTGTGATTGCAGATGGCCAGGTATATTTCGGCAGTTCCGCCGATGGAAAAATATATGCCCTGGATGCAAAGACCGGGCAGGAACAATGGACTTTCTTTACCGATGCCCCCGTTCGTTTCGCCCCCCTCGTATTTAAAAACCAGGTGTTTGCGGTTAGTGACGGCGGTTATCTCTATTGCCTCAGCGCACAAGACGGCACCTGCTTATGGAAAATGCAGGGTGGGCCGGAAAAAGAAATGCTGTTAGGCAATGACCGGATGGTATCCCGCTGGCCGGTTCGCGGCGCACCGGTGTTGAAAGACGGCGTTTTATACTTTGCCGCAGGTATCTGGCCATCGGAAGGCATTTTCATTTATGCGCTCGATCCCGATACGAAAAAAGTCTTGTGGAAAAATGATTCCGCCGGTTATATAGAAATGCCCCAACCTCACCCCACCGCTTTCGCAAGAAGTGGAGTATCCGCCCAGGGCTATCTTGCGGCAACCAAGGATCAATTATTTGTTCCGACAGGAAGAGCCGTTCCTGCCGCTTTTGATCGAACCAACGGTCAATTTCAGTATTTTCATCTACAAGCCAACCGAGGCAGCGGTGGTTCGTTTGTCTCCGCCACTGAATCGTATGTCTTCAACAACGGTATACTATTCAACTCCCAATCCGGTTTGCCGGACATAAAAACCGATCAACCAACGATCGTGTTTCTACCCAATGGAGTGGCGCAATCCACAAATGATAAAGTCAGTGTGTATTCATGGATCGAGACCGAAAAAACCGATCGAAAAGGCAATAAAGAGAAAACCAAGGAATTAAAGCAAGAATGGTCAGTCAATACACCCCATGCAGGTGTTTCTTTAATCGCAGCGGGGAATACGCTTATCTCCGGCGGGAAGAACGGGGTTTGTGCCATCGATATGGATTCACAAAAGGTGTTCTGGTCGCAAGAAGTCGATGGTACTCCCTACGATCTTGCCTGCGCTGATCAACGTTTATACGTCAGCACGGACAAAGGAAATATTTATTGTTTTGGAGCAGATAAACAAGATAAACCAATAACGATTGAACCTTCGACAGATACCAATCCATATGGAGAAAATGAGATTTACACAGAAGCAGCCAAGGAAATCATTCAGAAAACCAATATAACTGAAGGCTATTGTTTGGACCTGGGCTGCGGGGATGGAGCGCTCGCTTATGAATTAGCCAAGTGGACAGATTTACACATTTACGCTGTTGATGACAACATCGAAAATGTAAAGAAAGCACGAGAAAAACTCGATGCCGCTGGATTGTATGGCACCCGCGTAACGGTGCATCATGCAGACATTTCCGAAACGCTTTACCCCGATTATTTCGCTGACTTAATCGTTTCAGGACGTTCCGTTACGGGAAATACACAAATCCTTCCAAGCCAAGAAATCAACCGCTTGCAACGGCCAAGTGGTGGTATGATTTGTACCGGGAAACCAGGCGAAATGAAGGTAGACGTTCGAGGTGAATTGGACAACACCGGTGAATGGACGCATCAGTATGCCAACCCAGCCAACACCATTTGCTCCAACGATAGTCTTGTTCGAGGCCCATTGGAAATGCTCTGGTTCAGGGACGTCGATAT
The DNA here is from genome assembly GCA_964643335.1 of uncultured bacterium. Taxonomy (GTDB): domain Bacteria; phylum Hinthialibacterota; class Hinthialibacteria; order Hinthialibacterales; family Hinthialibacteraceae; genus CAZXSQ01. The sequence continues at coordinate 4,630 of CAZXSQ010000336.1, read as the reverse complement.
CATTATGCCTCAGCGGCACGGGCGGGGAACGGCCCCGCTTTACCACAATGGACGGATGTTTGTCGAAGGGATAAACACCCTCCGTGCAGTCAACGCCTATAATGGCAGGCCTCTTTGGGATTACACACTGAACAACGTTCTCGAAGAATATGATCAAGACCACCTGATGGGTGTTTCAGGAACCCAAAGCAACTTCTGTTTGTCTGATGACTATGTGTTTATTCACAACCAGGAAAAGTGCTTTAAAATCAACGCCGAAACCGGAGAGAAAATAGCAGAATACAAAACACCGAACGTATCAAACGGTGAATCCGGCATTTGGGGATACATCGCTTACAAAAACGGTCTTCTCATTGGAACCACCGCCAATGAAAACCATGTCGTAAAGTGGAGATACCTTAAAGGCGAAATGGGCAGTCAATACACAGAATCCACTTCACTTTTTGCCCTGGATCCCGAAACCGGCGAAACCAAATGGACAGACCAGGCTCAAAATTCCATACGCCACAATGCGATAGCCATTGGTGATAATCACGTTTACCTCATAGACCGCCCTATCGCAGACTTTGACAAAATCGATTATGACAAAGCCAAAAGGAGAGGAAACGGCGCAGCACAACCTACCGGTGATTTAATTGCATTGGATTTAAAATCCGGAGAAATCGTTTGGAGAAAAGAAAATAATATTTATGGAACCATGCTCGCATTAAGTACGGATCATGATGTTCTGCTCATGAGTTATCAATCAACCCGCTTCCAACTGGATTCCGAAAAGGGTGGACGAATGGCGGCTTTTCAGGCTTCAACCGGTGACCGGTTGTGGGATATCGAGGCCGATTACGGTTCACGTCCGCTTATTGTCGATCAAACCATCTACGCTCAGCCCGGGGCATGGGATTTGCTCAGTGGTGAGAAGAAGGAGTTCCATTTTACACGTTCATATGGATGTGGTATCCTGGCGGCAGCAGAAAACCTTTTGGTTTACCGCTCAGCGACATTAGGCTATCGTGATCTGATCAATGATACGGAAACACAAAACTACGGTGGAATCCGCCCCGGTTGCTGGATCAACGCTATTCCGGCGGGAGGACTGATCCTACTTCCCGATGCCGCCAGCGGTTGCACATGCAGTTATTTGATCCAAGCAACAATTGCGCTTCAATCTCAAAAAGGAGAATGAAAACCATGGTAAAACAATTCATCCTAGCCGCTTTCATCCTATGTTCGGTATTACCCGTAATGAGTCAAGAAACCATGTTAACAGTCGAAGCGGGACAGTATGACCGGATTCAATCCATCATTCAGGTTCCTGTGGACTTTGCTAAAATTGCCCCGGGAAAAAATCCGAAAAATTATGTAATCAATTTGTATAACGGTGAAAATGCAGTACAAGCCCAATGGATTCCATCCGGGGAGGATGATTCAACCGGTTCCCTGGTTTTCATTCTGGAAGAGGCGTTGAAAGCCGGACATTCCCGCACCTACAAATTACTTGCTAGTGATGAAGGTCCCATCATACCCAATTATTCTGCAGAACGAGTTGAGGATGATCATATAACCGTCTTCTACAAACCATCTTCCCCCGGATTAGAACCGGGGCCACGAAAAATATTGCAGTACAACCAGGGCATTCAGGAATATCAACCTGATCCGGACAGCCACCTAAGCCGTAGCGGATATGTTCACCCATTATATACACCCGCTGGACAGATTGTCACGGGTGATTTATGCCCGGATCATCCTCACCAACGCGGATGTTTTTTCGCCTGGACGAAATGTACCCACCAAGGTGAAGAGGTCAACTTTTGGGCGTTGGATACAGGAAAATCAAGAACCGTTTCGCCACCCGAATTCATCAACGGGCCTGTTTTCTCTACCTTGATTGCTCAGAATGAATTACTGGCTGGAATGGAACCTGCCTTAAATGAGAAACTGACTTACAACATCTACGGCGGCATTACAGATGGCTGGATTATTGACATAACCATCGACCATCAGGTGATCGATGATCCCCTCCAGGTCGAGCAGTATCTCTATGGCGGGATGGCTTTCCGCGGCCCGGCGGCATGGTTGGAAACACCTCTCGTTATTTTATCCAGCAAAGCCATTCAAGGGATCGATTCCAATTTAACTCGCGCCAGGTGGCTAATGATGTGCGGGCCGAATCAAGAGAATACCGAAACCAGTAGCGGCGTCACCTATTTCGATCATCCAGACAATCCACGCTACCCCACCCATTTACGCGTACATCCAACAAAGCCTTACTTTGTCTTTGCTTATCATCAACGTGAAGGTTTGCACATCGACAAAAAGCACCCCGTCCAGCTTAAATACCGGATCCTGGTTCATGACGGTATCCCTAAAACAGAACGCCTCAAAGCCATGAGCCAAGACTTGTCTCACCCCCCAAAAGTAGAGGTCTCAAAGTAGGGTGCGGTTGAGCGAAGTGGAATCAAACAATCCGTAGGACAGCATTGAGAACAAATCCTACTCAACCCAAGCTAATCCATTGCTTTTATAATTTTGGATAACATCCTTTATTTATTTCTTTTATTCTTGTTGAAATTATATTGACTTATTCATCCGAGTGGATTATTATTTTTTATAAGTTTAATTGTATATATTTATTAGATTACAGAACAAGGAGAATAGTGATGGCATCATATTCTTTTCTTGATCTTGCCTACGATGTCCTGAAGGATTCAGCATCGCCTCTTACTTATCAAGAGGTTTGGCAAATCGGCAAAGAAAAAGGCCTAACTCATAAAATCAAGACATCTGGTAAGACACCGTGGCAAAGCCTTGGTGCGCAGCTTTATGTCGAAGTCAGAGATAATGAAGATTCACGATTTATCAAAGTCGGGAAGCGACCCGCCCGTTTCTTTCTTAAGGAAAGAGCTGAGGATTTACCTCCTGATGCAGTATTAAGAATCGAAAAAGAGGAAACAAAGAGAAAAGAGAAGAGGACAGAATACAAAGAACGTGATCTTCATCCATTGCTCACTTACTTTGCCTATGCCAATCCTACTTTCAATCGTGGACGATCCATCTTCACCAAGACTATTTATCATGAGAAATCACAACGTTCAGGTTACAATGAGTGGATTCATCCCGACATGGTCGGTTTCTATTTACCACTCGACGATTGGCGACCGGATGTAATTGAGTTCAATCGTTTATCAGATAACAATTCTCTCAGACTATTCTCATTTGAGATAAAGAAAAGTTTAACAAAGGCTAACTATAGAGAGTCATATTTCCAAGCCGTATCCAACTCATCCTGGGCACATGAGGGGTATCTTGTTGCCGCCGAGATACTTCAGGACGATGAATTTCTTTCTGAACTTGAACGTCTTGCCTCATCTCATGGAATTGGAATTATCCATCTCGATCCGCATGACATTGACAGTTCAAGTATCCTTTATCCAGCAAGCAATAGAGAGGTAATGGACTGGGAAACGATCAATAAATTATGCGAGCAAAACTTGGACTTTGAAAAATTTCTTCAAGATGTAAAAATCGATTTCGAGTCAAAGCGTGTTCATCGAGCAGAATTCGATGAAGTTTTAAAAGACATAAGGAAATATATTCGTGACAAATTAAGAATAGAACAAGATGCTTGAGAGTAAACTAAAAAAAGTGTTACTTATGTTCCAAAGATTGTTACCGGGCTCGTTAATCCCATGCTCCATATATCTTCTTTTCACGAGAATCATCTGACTCCTTATATTGTTGCATAAGTGTCTCTAAACCATTGCATAATTTTTTCGGCGTATCCGCATATACTTTTTCAGCGGCAGGCAGCGAATTCTCAGGCAGCAATTTCCCTTCTACTTTACCATCGAACTTCTGTGCCGCTTCGAAACAATCGAGGGCCAGCCTGGCATGTGCAGCTTCGTAGCAATTTTCCATGTCTGCATGGCGAAGTTGCTCTTGAAATTTGTATAAGTGAATCGCCATAGTTCCAAGTTTCACGATTCCGGCGGGGATTTCATCTGTCTCTGTTTCCTTATTAACCTGTTCATCCTGGATATCAGTATCCTTTTGAATCCCCTCACTCATGATAATGTCTATTGCGGCACAATCGGGTATTTCATTGTATGGAAGATTGACTTGGATATTATCGAACTTCTTCCACGGTGATCCGTTCACTTGCACTGCCTTGATGGCGCCGGTTCCATAAGTACTGAGATAAAGTTCCTTTTCCCCGAAACGGATGGGAAACTGTTGCTCCAGCCATTTGATTTGCTTCGGAATGTGGGGGATTAAAGTCAATCCTTCGGCATTATAGATATACTCGAACAAACCACGAACCATGGCCGCCGGTGGACCGAATGAGTCATAGCAAAGGTTGATGGGTTCCTTCGGCTGATAAACTTTGCTGCCAAACTCAACCAAAGGGTTGTCCATACGAAAACGTTTGGCGAACGTGAGCAATTGTTTCATAGAGCGGCGGGCATCCTCGAATTGCCCCAGCCGGTAATACCCCATAATCATCCGCGCCTCGCACGTTGACCAGTGGCCGCCATTAACCCATGTACCGAAACTCCACAGCCAGCTGCCTTTGGGATCGACATACATATCATCCAGCCTCGAATAATTGGCGATGATAAAATCATAAGGACGAAGC
>CAZXSQ010000335.1:0-7960 GCA_964643335.1 uncultured bacterium | reverse complement strand
TTTTCCTTATTTACCGGGGGTGAAGTTCCCCGAAGTGATACAGCAACCGGGGTGGTACGACTATGGTCTGAAATTTGAGAGTGAAGGAATCGTCACTATTCAACCCCCTCTGTGTAAAGGAGTCTATAAAGTTAACGTTCCAAGAGTAGATGAAGACGGTAACGACATTGCTGGCATTCGCTTGCCCGAAATCGAAGTTCCACTGGCCACTTACTCCGGCTGGAATTTACGTGCCGCTTCTGCAGGAGCGGAAAACGAATTGGTGGACCTGGCAGGATCATACATTCCATTTGCCAAAACTAAAGTTGAAAGAAAAATAATAGGTGATCCGCGGCTTTCATTAGAAGAACGTTATGGTACTTATCAAGAATATGTTGAACAATTTGAGAAAGCGGCCAACGAGTTAGTGAAAGAAAGATATCTTTTAAAAGAAGACGCCGATCAATTAATTAAGGAACGAGAAAAATTCAAAGAATTATTTGGAGAAAATTAAGAGACGAAAATTCCGCCCCTTAATTTTCTTTTTGTATCAGGATTTAAATTTTGTTTAAATTCAATCCTGCATCTACAGGTTCATCATATTCCTTCAACATTTCATCCCAAGTTACTTCACGGTTCTCATAGGAGGCAATTCGTCCAAGAATTGAGGACATCGTGCTTTCGGCTCCCTGCTTTGTTTCATTTTTAAAGTTCCCTGATCGAATGCTTTCCACAAAATCCTGAACTTTGCGCGATTCTGTCCCGGAAAGATTGCTGGTGCCTTCCGATTTCCATGGATTTTCACCGGTAACCTGGCAATGTCCAGTATAAGGTGTTTCAGCAGTGCCTTTTGTCCCAAACATGCGTTCGCGGCAGTCTCCCCAGCCTTTCAGGAATTGTGTGGAGCTGAAATCGATTTTGACATCATTCGGATACCAATAGGTTACGATGAAGTGATCCCAGCAGTTTCCAACATCAGTACGCGCTTTTCTGCCACCGGTGCCATAAGCTTTGATGGGATGACTTTGCAAATACCAATTCCCGACATCGATGACGTGAATATTTTGTTCAACGATAATATCGCCAGACAGCACCTTGTCAAATACCCAGTTTCGTATCCGGTTCTCTTGCTCGGAGGCACCGGGTTTGGCACGGGAGCCAATCCGTCCGGTATGATAATAAACCATGCCGCACACAATATCCCCAATTGCACCATCATGAACACGGTCGATCACTTCTCCGAACTCGTCGCTGTAACGAATCTGAAATCCCACGGCGATACTGACTTTACCATCGGCCTTTTCTCCGATGCGAATGACTTTTTGCGCTCCGGCAACATCGGTGGCTACCGGTTTTTCCATATAAACATGTTTACCGGCATTTACGGCGGCTTCTAAATGCTGGGGATGAAAATAGGGAGGGCTGGTTATAATGACCATGTCCACATCCGAAGCCAGTAATTCTTCATGCGAGTCCGGGCCTAAATAAAGCTGGGACGGATCGATCTTGGGTTTGTCCAACTCAACCAGACGACGGTCAATATTTTCTTTGGTCGAATTGAGACGGTCTTGAAAAAGATCGGCTAGAGCCACACAGCGGGTATTGGTACTGCGAATGAAGACACTGGTATCATGATTGCCGCGTCCTCCACAACCGATAAGACCCAGTTTCAAGGCTGAATTGGCCGGCGATCCAAAGACCGTTTCAGGACGTGCTATAACCAATCCCGCTCCTGCGGCCGTTGATTTAATGAAATTCCTTCTTTCCATCCATTTTTTCGATGTTTGATTCATAACTCACTCCAAGATCTGAATTGATTTGAATTTAATAAAGAATACGTTTTTATATCACGTAATTAATTGATAATAATGGCTTCCTGTGAAAAAGAAAAGGAATGCCCTGGAAAGAAAGTTCTGGCTTCCTCCTGTGAGTTTATAGAATATATTTATTATTTGGATGGAGTTTGATTTAACCTTAATGGCTAAATGTTGTGTACGTTTTGTAGAAGTATTTGGGTACAGTTCTTTTTTTATCCTTGCTGCGGGGACAGGAGGTGTAACAAAATTTTCTTTTACTGATGACCGTTCCAATACAAAACTGGAATGACCAAGAATGACCATTTTCCGCGGTCCAGGAATGACGGATTGAACCCATGTACGAAACACAACAGGAGTATGATTGGGGATGAAAGCAGTGATTTCCAATCGTGTGTTTGGCCGCAAGGGTATGTGTATCTCATGATAGGAAGGAACAACCACGATCATCCCTTCACGCTCGATATCAACCAGATGCCCCCATAACGCGTTGTCTTTGTAATCCAAATATTTCATAAACAGACGAATCCCCGGCATTAAATTATGAGTAGAGCGAATCAATTCATCAGGTTTGAGTGCTCTGCCGAAGAGTTTTTCACGAATACTGGTTAGAATTTTCTTCTCGAATTGGTGATCTTTAGAAATAAACGAGCGAACGCTCTTTTCAAATTTCTCAGGATTGGTAAGGATACTGTACAAGGGTCGATACTGAGCTCTTTTGGCAAGCCGAAGTACAAACAATTCTTCTTTTCTTGATAATGCATATCGCTTGGCCAAAATCTGGAATCTTTTCAATTCCATATTTTTCGTGCGTTTCAAGCGGGCGAGATAAAAGAGAAAACCAATAACTACAAGCACAAAAACACTAACACTCAATATATAAAGAGCGGGTGCTGAAGCTCCGAAATCGCTATTAGGACGAAAAAAGAAATTCTCAGCAAAACGATTCACATCGTTTACCTCCTTTTTATGTCCCCCTAATATTAATTATAGCAATTAATATTCCATATAACACATTTCCTTTCATATCTAAAAAAAGCAAATCAAAAAAAACCGCCATACAAATAATTATCATGCTCATAATAAAAGTATCAAAAAGGAGAAAAATATGTAAAATTAATTTACAATCCTCTGTTGATAAAAATGGTTTTGTCACAAATTAATTTCATATAGATTGAACACGTTATAAAGCCGAAAGGCAGTCACCCTTTCAGATAACCAACAGCCGGTTTACACTAATATTTATATATTTTGAGTTTTCTATGTAGCTGGAACGAAAAAGTGGGATTTTTTATATGAGTTATCAAACCGCTTTGTTTAATCAACATAAAGAAGATGGCGCCCGTATTGTCGACTTCGCGGGATGGGATATGCCCTTGCAATATGAATCGATTACGGCTGAACATGCGGCTGTTCGGGAATCGGTAGGCATATTCGATGTGAGTCACATGGGCCGTTTCTTTATTCAAGGTGAACATGCCACAGATTCTTTAAACAAATTGGTAGCTTCGAGAATCGATAATCTGGCTCCGGGACGAGTGCGCTACACCGTCGTAACCAATCCGGAAGGCGGATGTAAAGACGACGTATTAGTCACCTGCCTGGGGCACGATCATTTTATGGTCGTTGTCAATGCTTCGAACCGCGAAAAACTTTTACCCTGGTTCAAAAAACACCTTGGCCCTAATGTTGGTTTGAATGACAAAACATTCGAAACAGGTATGATCGCTATCCAGGGACCGGAATCACTGCGTGTCACCTCATCGGTTTTAAAGATGGAACTGGATACAATTGATTATTATCATGCCCAGCAATTGGGAGACGATTTTTTTGTTTCACGTACGGGGTATACGGGGGAAGACGGTTTTGAGATAATCGCTCCCAATGATGCCATCGTCGCCATATGGCAACAAGCCCGAAACCAGGGAGCCAAACCGACAGGCCTTGGCTGCCGGGATTCCTTACGGTTGGAAATGGGGTATCCGCTTTATGGACATGAACTGAACGAGAACACTAGCCCACTTGAAGCGGGTTTGTCCTGGGTGGTGCATTTAAACAAAGACGATTTTATCGGCAAATCTTCTCTGGAACAACAGAAGAATGAAGGGATTCCTCGCCGACGCATAGGTTTTGTGTTGGAAGGTAAAGGAATTCCAAGACAAGGTTACACATTGACAGATGGCAGTCAGTCAATTGGTGAAGTCACCAGTGGGGGGTATTCCACCTCGTTGAAAAAAGGAATTGGACTAGGCTTGGTACAACCGGGTTATCAGAAAGCGGAAAATGTCTTTGTTGAAATTCGCGGAAAACATATTCCGGCAACAGTCAAAAAGCCACCATTTGTACCAGCCCGCGTTAAAAAATGGTAGGATAGTATTCTTTTTTTATACCAAGGTATCTCAGGCGTCCCCAACTAAGGGGGGAGGTCAGGCGTCTCGCCTGAAAGGTAGATCAGGCATCTCGTCTGAAATGTAGCTCAGGCGTCCCCGCCTGATATGATGAGATAAATAAACAACGCAGGTGAGGACCTACTCGCTTTAATGCAATGAAAAATTGAGCACGAGCAGCTGATATCGGAATAGAAAGGAAAAAACATGGTACCTGATGATCTACGTTTCACGGATTCGCATGAATGGGTTCGAGTAGAGGGAAACATTGCCACTGTAGGCATTACCGATTATGCGCAGGAACAACTGACAGACATCGTTTACGTCGAATTACCCGATGTCGGACGATCGGTTGGAAAAAAGGAAGAATGTGGAGTAATCGAATCCTGCAAAATCGCCGCCGACCTGTATGCTCCTGTCAGCGGAACAGTGAAAGAAGTCAATGAAGAACTGGGGGATCATCCCGAATATATCAATCAAGATCCTTTTGGGAAAGGTTGGATAATTATACTTGAACTTTCCGATCCTTCAGAACTGGATTCTTTAATGAATCCTGCTGCCTACAAAGAATTTCTCGAAAAAGAATCGTAGCAGATCATATTTTCTCAAAAAATCAAATTTATACTTTCCTTCCCAATCAAAAAGAAGCGAATAAAATTTATAAACAATCTAATTTATATAAGGTTAACTATGGATTATATTGCGCATACGCCAAAAGAAACCAGTGAAATGTTAAAAACACTGGGTCTTGAAAAAGAAGAAGATCTTTTCAATATGATTCCTCAAGCATTGCGGAATCCACAAATATCGCTGCCAAAAGCATTGACCGAGATGGAAATCACCGGCGTGATTGAAGCGGCTTCCAATGAAAACACAGGCAGTAAAATGGTCAGTTTTTTAGGGGGCGGAGCTTACGATCATTTTATCCCCCAAGCGGTACCGGCTTTGATTTCGAGAGGCGACTTCAACACGGCCTACACCCCCTATCAGGCTGAAGCCAGCCAGGGTACGTTGCAGGCGATATATGAATTCCAGACTTTGATGTGCCGTTTAACCGGCTTGGAAGTCGCCAATGCCTCCATGTATGACGGAGCAACCGCCTTGGGGGAAGCGGCACTGATGGCATGCCGCATAAAACGAAAAGAAAAAGTCATTGTCTCCAATACGATCAATCCTCACTATCGCAGAGTATTGCGAACGTATTTGGGACCTCCAGGAATTGATATTGTCGAAATTCCCCATAAGGATGGAATAATGGATCAAGACTGCTTGCGGGAAGCACTTGATAAAGAAGTCGCGGCGGTCTTTATGCAGTACCCCAATTATTATGGTATTCTTGAATCCAGCCAATCAGTGGCAGACATCGTTCAGGAAATAGGATGCTTATTTGGTGTGGTTGTTTATCCTCATTCATTGGGAATTTTACAGCCCCCCGGAAAATGGAATGCGGATATCGTAATTGGTGATCTGCAATCTTTAGGTTTGTCTTTGCATTATGGGGGTCCATACGCCGGATTTATCGCCGCCAAAAACAAATATGTTCGGCAACTGCCAGGGCGGCTAGCGGGCCGGACAACCGATGCTGATGGCCAAACAGGATATGTTTTGACCCTGCAAACCCGCGAGCAACACATTCGCAGGGCGCGCGCAACTTCGAATATTTGCACCAACCAGGCTCTTTGTGCTTTGGCCGCCACAATTTATTTGACCTTAATGGGGCCCAAAGGTATTCGCCGAGCGGCTGAATTGAGTGCACGCAAAGCCCACGAGCTACATTCACAGCTATGTAAGCTGAATGGTGTGAAGCCGGTATTCGATCGTCCATTTTTCAACGAATTTGTCATTGAAATCCCTATTCCTGTTGAAGACTGGTTAGAACATACCCGTAAACAAAATCTCCTGGCCGGGATCCGTATTCCCGCCGGTGAAATTTGCGAGAATGAAGCGCTGCTAGTTTGTACAACCGAGAAGAACACCACAGAAAATATCGATCAATACGTGAATGCGCTTTCAGGTATGTTGAAATGAGAGTCCAGAAAAGGAAATTAAAATGTCTTTAGATGCTTTTGAACCGACTATTTTTGAATTGGATCATAAAGGAGAAGGCCAAGGACAAGATTGGTTTTCGGATACCGAATCCCAGAAAAATCCAATTGATGAAATCCTGCCGGCCGAGTTTGTTGAAAAACATCCTCCGAATATACCGGTATTGAGCGAGCCGGAAGTTGTCCGTCATTTTACTAAGTTATCCCGCAAGAATTTCAGCATCGACAGTGGATTTTACCCCCTGGGATCCTGCACCATGAAATACAATCCCAAGATTTGTGCCGCTCTCGCTGAAATTCAGGCATTCGCCAACCTCCATCCCGAAGCGGGAGCATCTTGTTCCCAAGGGACATTGCGCCTGATGGATGAGGTCTCTCATTTTCTCGCCGAATTGACCGGCATGGAACAAGTAACCTTGAATCCCTGCGCGGGTGCCCACGGTGAGTGGTGCGGTATGTTGATGATACAAGCCTATCACAAAGACCATGGCAACAACCGCAATGTGGTCTTGGTGCCGGATTCTGCTCATGGAACTAATCCAGCTTCTGCAAACATGGTTGGTTACCGCACCGTCGAAGTGGCTTCCAATGATGAAGGTTGCGTTGATCTTGATGACCTCAAGAAAAAACTTAATGATGATGTGGCTGCATTAATGTTGACCAATCCGAATACACTTGGACTTTTTGAAAAAGATATTATGGAAATAGCCCATGTAGTGCATGATGCCGGTGCATTGCTTTACTACGATGGTGCAAATTTGAACGCCATCGCTGGAATCGCCCGCCCCGGTGATATGGGATTCGATGTGGTTCACATTAATTTGCATAAAACTTTTGCGACTCCACACGGTGGAGGCGGACCCGGCAGTGGCCCGGTTGGAGTAAATTCAAAGCTCGTTCCTTATCTTCCTGTTCCATTGATCCGGAAAGAAAATGATCAATACCGGATAATCAGGGAGGGTGAAAAGAGCATTGGACAAATCTCCACTTTCTTTGGCAATGTCGGGATTGTTTTGCGAGCGTATATCTATATGCGGATGCATGGTCTTGAAGGCATCCGGCAAAACAGTATCAACTCCGTACTCAATGCTCGATATCTGAAAAATTTACTGCAACCTTTGATTCCAGCCGCTATTGATTCCGACAACATGCATGAATTCGTGTTGACAATGAAAGATAGCGAGCGTTATGGTGACCTGAATGCCATGGCATTAGCGAAAAATCTGATCGATTATGGTTTCCATGCGCCGACAGTCTATTTCCCATTAATCGTGAAAGAGGCTTTAATGATCGAGCCGACAGAGACAGAGTCCAAGCAAACTCTTGACAGGTTCGCCGCGGTCGTAGCGGATATTATCGAAGAATACAAAAAGAAACCCGAACATGTGCTTCATGCCCCTCATACCTTACCGGTTAAAAGACTTGATGAGGTCACTGCCGCCAGAAATCCGGATCTTATTTTTCAAGATACATAATTTTGTTCTTCCATATACTCTATAAGATCACCTGGTTGGCAGTTAAGTTCACGACAAAGGGCTTCAAGGGTGGAAAACCGAATCGCCTTGGCTTTGTTGGTTTTCAAAATTGACAAATTGGCGATCGTGATACCAATTTTTTCAGATAATTCGGTCAATGAGATTTTCCGTTCCACAAGCATCCGGTCTAGGTGAATTATAATTGGCATGGTCATCCCTCCTTAAACCGTTAAATCCTGGTCGGTTTTTAGTTCCACTCC
>CAZXSQ010000334.1:6401-7980 GCA_964643335.1 uncultured bacterium | reverse complement strand
GATCTAAGACGGTTTCTCGTTTTTGGACCTGCGATTCTGCAAGGCTGAATGAAGTAATAACGAGTTGGAGAGCAACGAAGAGGGGAATAATTTTTGTATTAATCTTTTTCATGGCAGTCCTCCAGGTGTTTATTGATCCCGTATGACAACTCTTTCATTGGCCGGTATATTTTTCTTATGGATAATCGTTCCATCAGGAAATTGGACTAGAAACCCTTTAATTTTGGCCGCCAATTTTTCGCGTAAGGCGAGTAGGGATCGGCGGATATGGGTTCTGACTGTGCCTTCGCTGCAATCGAGTATTCGGGCGATATCCAGCGTTGGCATATCTTCAAAGTACCGGAGCACAAATGCTGTTCTTTGGTGTATACTGATTTCCAACAAGGCCGAATCGATCAGTTTCTGAATGCGTTCTTCATTTAATTGCCGGCGGCTGCTTTGTTTGCTTGCATCTATTGATTCCAGCGGCAGAACATCGATATCAATTGTTTTGCCTTGCCGGACCGATTTGCGGTAATAATCAATCGCCGTATTGGCCGTAATGGAATTCAGCCAGGCGGAAAATGATTTGCCGGTTTTGTACCGTGACAGATTACGAAACACCTTAATCCATACTTCCTGTACGCAATCGTTGACCTCTGATGAATCCAGAATGATTCGCCGGCAGATGCGATGCACCCGGTCGATGTATCGGTGGTACAATCGAGCCGCAGCATTCTCATCCCCTCGGCGAGCGGCCTCAATCAATACTTCATCTGAAGGTCGATATTCATGGTTCATCATTCATTTAATATGTACGAATGAAATTATGGATTTGTATACATGGCGGACAAGGCTCCTGGAAAAAGTAAGGGGAGAAAAAGAAATTTCAGTAAAAAATAAAAGTTAATCGGATTCAAATATCGGATTAGGCAAACAAAAAGGTGGGCGGCGATGAAAATCGCTCTGCCCACCAGATTTAGTAAGCTATGTTATTATTGCCTTAGTAGATTTCCCAACCTTCGATGGATGTGCCACCGGCTGGGACTGCGATACGGAAGTTGTCGATAAAGAGGGATTTTTCAGCCTCGCTTCCGGGCTGATTTGTTGAGAAGAGGAATTGGAACCATCCTTCTTCACCAAGTGCTCCCATATGCCTTGACATATCAACCGGCCAGGCCATGGTTTGCCAAACGCCTTTGTCTAAATAGCTGTTGATATTGACTTCTCCGTAATCGTCCCAACTATCTGATGGTTCATCATCACCAGATTGGATGATCAGCTGAAAATTTAACCAACTACCGGCAAATTCTTCGGGAAGGAAGACATCAATGACAACATCCAAAGCTTCATCTAGACGATCGGTGCGTGATTTAACGTCATCGGTACGTCCGTTTTGTGTCCAGGCTTCTCCCAACCAGAGTTCCATGTAGTTGTCTCCTTCGGACGGTTCGATTGCGCCATCACCGATCAAAGGAGTTCTTCCAGCTTCCACCCAGCCGCTGGGAGTCAATCCATCATCGCTTTCATCAAAAGAATACAATTGGATATATTCCAACTCATCGGGGAATCCTTCGGGCCGAACTGCAAAAATGTTATC
>CAZXSQ010000334.1:0-6391 GCA_964643335.1 uncultured bacterium | reverse complement strand
ATAACATGCTCCGAAGACATCGTTACCGCCGGGGTTGAAGTGAATATTGAAACCGTTCACTTCCGATAACCGGTTTTCAAAAGCGATATGATCGATCAACCAGACATATTCAACCCACTGGCCGGCGACGGTCTCTGGATGACCAACGGTTCCAAGTCCAAGTCCATCTGGCAGGGTTAAACGAAGTGTAAATTCTCCATCATGATGCGGTATTGCATCTTCAAGCCAATAAACCCAAACGTGGAACTCACGCATGCCGGTTAAATCGACAGGACCATCGGCCAGGTCCAAGTGGGCACTACCCCACTTACTTTGACTGGTGTCATATTCGACCAGCATATGTTTCTCACCTTCGTATGGTTCTACCCCGTCATCCGGATTCATGAAATCCACAAATGACAAAGTTACCATTCCACCGCTAAAAGCCATACCAAACTCAGAATCTTTTTCGAAACTGGTAATATTTACCACTTCATCCTGAGCAAAGGCACTAGACACTAGTAATGCGATACAAACCATTACAATACACTTTTTCATACACACTTTCCTTCCTCTCCCATAAGATTTGGCATTTCTAAAGATAAAATGAAATGCTCTATATGCAATTATGACAATAATGTTAGTTTGATGTCAAGGAATTAATTACTATTTTGATATATTTTTTAAATTATGTTAGATAAGAAAAAGAATGCTAGAAAAGACACTTTGTTAAATATTTAATCGCAAGTCTATTATTATAGTTGGGCAGTCTTTACACGAGAATTGAAATCAAAGTGGATGAAACAATTATAAGGATGATCATTACCATCAGGTGCTTCTGCGGGAGCGGGGGAAAGGTTTTTGATGATAGGATTGAAACTTGCCTTCTTCATCATGGAGTCCATCTGTTTTATGCTTTTTTTTCTTCTCCATACCCACACCGAGGTATGACAGATAAGGATGCCATTTGAGGGCATCAACGGTGCGCTTATAGGCGGACTTGATAAGGCTCCATATATCCTTCATTGAAATCAGGCACAGGAAACACAATAAAATCATAATGCCCAAGAATAAGAGTAAATCGCGATCCGTCATGATTTTTACCTCCTCTGGGAATATTTTAAACCTCTGCTTACAGTATATCTCAAAAAGAATCAAATTAAAAATCACTTTTGCCATGTAGGGGCGGTTCTCGAACCGCCCCTACACCGACTGCCTCTTTCAGGCTTCCTCATGAACTGATGTGATCATAAAATGATGTGTAGGAGTTGAGGTATTTATGAAAGACCCATTAAATCATTGTAGAACATGTGGAAAACCACTGCCGGAAGGTCGTAAAACACCGACGTTTCCCTTTTGCAGTCAACGATGCAAAATGGCGGATCTTGGACGTTGGTTCACAGGAGATTACCGTATAAGTGAACCTCTCCCTCCTGAAGAGGATGAAAATCTGGCTGAAACCGACACTGACGAAGAATGATCTTCTTGCCTGTGCGGCTTCGGGGATTCTGCTCTCATTGCCGTTTCCGCCGTGGGAGTATTATCTCTTCATCTGGATTGCCTTGGTTCCGCTTTTTTACCGGATACAGTATCAAGAACACAAAGCCAATGCCTGGCGGGGATTTATAACCGGATTGATCTATTATGCCGGATTACTGTTCTGGTTATATCACGTCACCATTCCTGGCATGATCTTGTTGATCCTCCTGCACGCATTTATCTATGCTGTTTTAGCAGTTCTCACAGGAGTGTTATTTCGCCGTTGGTATGGCATCCCGCTCATTGCCTTGATATGGTCGTTGTTTGAATTTCTGCAGCAGATAGGCCCATTTTCATTTGCGTGGGGTTTTCTGGGGCACTCGCTTTTTCCTTGGGTCGAGCTATTGCAAATCACTCCGTGGATGGGGGTGGCCGGATTGAGTTTTTTTATTGTGACTGTCAATCTGTCTATCTCTGAATTGTTCGTTTATCTCCAAAAGAACTGGAAAGTCCTTATTGAAAAACTGCGTTGGGATTTTATCAAAGGCAATCGGAATTTTGCAGCAGTGTGCTTGCTGTGCGGCCTATTTGTGATTGTGCTCCTGCATGGTTATGGACGTTATGTTATTCGAACATACGAAAGCTCTTTTGGCAGACAAGGATGTCCGCCCTGCGTGACCAACCGGGAGATCATTTCTTACCGTGTGGCGTTGATTCAGGGGAATTTCAAGCAGGATGTTAAACAATCTTTACCTGTAAAAGAAGCTCTTCACATTCTGTTGGAACTTTCCCGGTCGTCGCTTGCAGAAAATCCCGATTTGATCGTTTGGCCAGAAAGTTCAATCCCTGTGCCTATTAATTACTGGCCTTCCATCGTCGAATCGATCAACAATTTTGTGGAAGAGAATGAAGTAGATTTACTGGTGGGAGCAGTCTACGGTGAATATGGAAGTGATAAAGATTGGACATTTTACAATCGCGCTTTATTTTTTACTCCAGGCCTTTCTCTGGATTTTTCGGACCAATCGGTGGACCTGTCTTCTGTTCTGTTTTACGACAAGATGCATTTGGTGCCTTATGGTGAATGGGTTCCGCTTGGTGAATATTGGCCGTTTGGTTTTATTGAAACTTTGATCGAAGAAGCGGGCGCGGGTATTTTCGAACCGGGACAGGAACAAACCATCTTCACAACCGAAAAGGGAGTTCGTTTTGCTGTGGCAATTTGTTTTGAATCGACCCTGGCAGGTCAACTGGCTGAGGCCGGACAGATGAATGTGGATTTTTTAATCAACATCACCAACGACGCCTGGTTTAAAAAATCCCCAGGTCTGAAACAACATTTCATCCAATCGATTTTCCGTGCGGCCGAGAATCGCTGCTATGTATTGAGAGCGGCCAATACCGGAATATCCGGAGTAATCGATCCAACCGGCCAAGTAGTCAAACGAATTCCAACTCACCAACAAGGATATTGTGTCTATGAAATGGAACTAGATTCAAACTAACAATCAACGATGAATACACATTTGAATAGAGTGTTTATTTATTGGATAATATTCCTATTCAATTCTCGTGAAAAACTCTTGTTCGGTTTTGAAGACATGTCTATACTTGAAAAAGAATAGAGTTGGTTAACAATGTATCCAGTCGTTGAGGATTCATGACTTGATTAGGATTCATCAGGATACAATAATTAGAGTGGTACAAACTCTACCCTATATGTACCTGAATCAGTCTTCGCCGGTTAGGCGTCCTCACAGAAGTTGTCCAACCATTGTTGCAGATGATGATGCATTGGGTTGATATTATAAGATAGGGGCAAAAAAACTCTACCGTGGAGGAGGAGTATGTCCGCATCATTTATCTTGAAGGGGAGTCGATCCATGACGAAGGAATATCTTGGAGACGATCGCCCAAACAGCGCAAAAATCCGTAAGTTAATTGAACTTGGAGAGCGTAATGGCAGATTGTCGTATGACGACGTGAATCGAATTATTCACGATGAAATGCTGAGTGTGGAGGACATCGATGATATTTTTATTGTACTGAATGACCTGGATATTCCCGTTGTAGATGATTTTGAAGTGGTCCGTAATCAAGTACCCGTAAAAGATTTAGAACCTGAAGAAGAGGAGGTTGAACCTGAAGAGGGTTTGCTGGAAGGGGATGAGCGGGTTCATATTGACGATCCTGTACGATTGTATTTGAGAGAGATGGGCCGGGTTCCTTTACTCACCCGTGACCAGGAAATTGAATTATCCAAAAAAATCGAATCGGGGCGTTTTAAAGTTTGCCGAGCGTTGGCACTTTGTAAAACGGCCTTGAATGAGATCGGGTATTTGATTGATAATTTGCAGTATAACCATTTACGGGTGGAGGATGTGCTGCAAAATTTCGATCTTAAAGAAACATTTTCCGAGGAAGACCGAAAAAAACTGATTGAAGAACTGCTCCATAAACGGCTTGAAATGGAAAGAGAACATGAAGAAGTCATGAAAATGGAGCGGAAGTCCCCCAAAATCAATCGTAAAAAATTAATTGGTAAAAAAAGACGGTTAGGCAATCTGCTCATATCCATGAAGTTTGATCATGAGCAGATATGGAAAATCGCCAAAAAAGTTCTCATCAATCACCGTTACATCACCGACTCCAAAACCGAAATCGATACCATCGAAAAAGAACTTCAAATCAACACCAAAGAGATCATCGAGTTGTTCAAAAAATTGCGTTATACCACTTTCGGCCGAAGTGAATTGGAAAAACGCACGGGAAAGTCCCGTGAAGAACTGGTGCAACTCTGTAAGCGTGTCATTCGGGCACAGGAACGTCTTGATAAGTATGGCGGCCAGATGAAGGACGACCTCGATGATCTGGATAAAATCGTTGATATGATCAAAGAAGGTGAAAATATCGCTCATCTGGCCAAAATGGATGTGGTCAAAGCGAATCTTCGGCTGGTTGTGTCTATTGCCAAAAATTATACAAACCGGGGATTGCATTTTCTGGATTTGATTCAGGAAGGAAACATAGGATTGATGCGGGCCGTGGACAAATTTGAATACCGCCGGGGCTACAAATTCAGCACGTATGCCACCTGGTGGATTCGGCAGGCGGTCACCCGAGCGATCGCGGATCAAGCCCGTACCATCCGTATACCGGTTCACATGATTGAAACCATCAATAAAATCACGCGCATTTCACGCCGGTTGGTACAGGAACAGGGGCGTGAACCCACTCCGGAAGAAATTTCCCATTTAATTTCCATGCCCGTGGAAAAAGTAAGAGCCATTTTCAAGATTGCCCAGCAGCCCATCTCACTTGAAACACCGGTGGGTGATGAAGGCGATACCCACTTTGGCGATTTCATTGAAGACAAAAAAGTTCGTTCTCCTTCATCTTCTACGTCTGATACCATCATGAACGAACAGCTTGAGACTGTGTTGAAAACATTGACCGAACGCGAAGAAACCGTTCTGAGGCTTCGCTTTGGAATCAGTGACGGGTACCAACGAACGTTGGAAGAAGTAGGCAACCGCTTCGGCGTTACGAGGGAACGTGTGAGGCAGATCGAAACCAAAGCTCTGCGAAAATTGCGGCATCCTATTCGCAGCCGAAAATTAAGAGATTTTCTGGATTAACTTATGCAATCAATACGAGGAACAACCAAAATTTGTGCGGTTATCGGCGATCCTATCGGTCACACGTTATCACCGTGCATGCATAATGCGGCTTTTTCAAAATGTCAGTTGGATTACGCCTATGTAGCTTTTCATGTAAAAGAGTTAGAAAAGGCATTGGCCGGCATGACCGGTTTTGATATACGCGGTCTTTCCGTCACAATCCCTCACAAAGTGGAAATCATGAAGTACCTGGATGAGGTTAGTCCACTGGCAAAAGGGATCGGGGCGGTTAATACGGTGACGAATGAGAACGGGCGGCTGTTCGGGACGAACACCGACGGTTACGGTGCGCTCAACTCGCTGGAAGTGTATGAAAAGCTTGATAACAAACGAACTGTAATTATCGGCGCAGGAGGAGCGGCACAGGCCATTGCTTACACCATCGCCAGTGAAAGGAATCCCGAGCGTGTAATTTTTGCGGTCAGAGATGATGACCGGGAAGCCGCCGATAAAATTTCTATGTCGATTTCAAAGAACTTTTCAACATTCACGTCAATTACTTCATTGCAACCGGCCGATCTTCAAGACGCCTTCTCCGACGCGGATATCATTATCAATACCACACCTATCGGAATGGCCCCGAATGTCGATGAATGCCTGGTTCCTGAAAATCTTTTCAGCGAACGGCATCTTGTATTTGATATCATTTACAATCCAGCCAAAACATTGTTGCTCCGGCGAGCAGAAAACCGTTTCGCGCGAACCATCAATGGGGTGCCCATGTTCGTGTATCAAGGCGCTGAACAATTCCGTATTTGGACCGGCGTAGAGCCTCCTGTCGAGGTTATGAAAAACGCAGTAGAGAATGCATTGGGGTATAAATGAAACTTGTTGTAATCGGTTATCGAGGAACTGGAAAAACCACCATTAGTGACTCTCTTTATCACGAGTTGTCCATGCCGGTTTATCACATGGATGAGATACTGGAAGAACGCTTCAATCAGCGAATTTCTGAATACGTTCAACAATATGGCTGGGATTCGTTTCGCGAGGAAGAGCGTCTGTTGGTGGAGGAATTAACCGAAATGGACACTATCATTATCGATGCGGGCGGCGGAGTCATCGTTCGGGATGACAATATCCGGGATTTACGAAAGAACTCATTTGTAGTCTGGCTGCAAACGTCTCCCGAATTGATCGCCAAACGGATCGGTATGGACACCAACCGGCCTTCACTAACCGGCGGCAAATCGCATGTCGAAGAAATAAACGACGTGCTTCAAGAACGCTGGAATCGTTATGAAGCCGCTTCA
>CAZXSQ010000333.1:0-8007 GCA_964643335.1 uncultured bacterium | reverse complement strand
AATGGACTTTTCTTGGGCGGGAGTTTGCTACCCGGAATAAAAACAGCATTAGCCTCCGAAACCAAAGGCGAACTTGGACAGGATCCAAGTAAAGCCACTGGGGCGGATATAGGAACTTTGTATGAGGAAATTAAAACTCTAGCGAATCGATGTGATTATCCACTTTCTTATTTGAACAAAGACTATTCCGATGTGGAGGACTATCGAAAAACAGTTCAAAGCAAGGTATTCGAGTTGTTTCATTATGACGCCCCGCCGGTGGATCCGAATGCAGAAGTGATCGAGCGCTGGGAAACGGATGAATATATTCAAGAAAAAATTCTATTTAATACCACACCGTGGTTCCGTGTTCCGGCATATGTTTTGATTCCGAAAGGATATACTGGGAAACGTCCCGCCATTGTAGATTTACATTGCCATGCAGGTGCGTTTGTGTTTGGTAAAGAGAAGGTGATGCCAGTTCGTAATCCGCATCCAGCACTGATCGATTTGGTTGAACGTGCTTATGAAGGGCGGCATACCTCAGAAGAATTGGTTAAGAGAGGATATGTCGTTATTTCCATCGACCGTTTTTATTTTGGTGAGCGGCGAACACAGTTTGATGATATGAATTCATTGGGGTGGGATCTTTCAAAGTATTCCGTGGATGATATACGGAGGGCGAACAGGCGTGCAGCGCGAGGGGAAGCTACTCTTGCCAAATCACTTTTTTGGGCGGGAACCACCTGGCATGGTATCGCACATTGGGATGACATTCGAACCGTTGATTACCTGGTCTCTCGTCCGGAAGTGGATGAAACTCGAATCGGATGCATGGGAATCTCGATGGGGTCTGACCGCACGAATTACCTTTGCGCTTTGGATGACCGCATCCAGTGCGCTGTATCTGTTGGTTGGGTGGCTGCTTTGAGGCCGTTGATTAAATCGCACATTGATACCCATTCTTTTTCACATTTCCTTCCGGGATTGACGCACTTTATGGATTTGCCCGATATGCTAGGAGCGTTTGTGCCAAAGCCGTTGCTAGTTTTGGAGTGTGCCAAGGATCAGTTGTATACGTTGGACAGCATGAAGGAAGCGGTGGATAAATTAACTAAAATTTATCAAAAAGCGGGGGTGCCGGATAAGTTTTCCGGAAGGTTTTATGATATCCCGCACCGGTTTTCCATTCCGATGCAGGAGGTTGCTTTTCAGTGGTTTGATGAACATCTCAAATAGGGCGAATAGGATGTAGAGTAAACGCATAGGTAGGGTAAACACACAAGTAGGGGCAAACACATAGGATTGACCCTACGTCTGCAATATGAGAGGTTCGGTCTGTGTGTCTAACCTGTTATGCGGCGAGGGAATTTTTCTGGCTGCCAATAGGAGGGAGACGCCTATTGGTAAATTTGTGTGTTTTAATATGAATCGTTCTGTTGAGAAAATGTTTTTTAATGTGTTATTTACAAATGTTGGCACGGAATATACATCAGATTTTAATAAAGAGGCTGGACGAATGTGACGGTTGAATATGCGGATAGAAAATATTAGGGGGAACAGGAATAAATTAAAATAGCTGGCTTTGATTACTTCGAAATTTTTTCGTTCAATCTTTTGTATCAATTCATGTTTACGGTAGCGTCTTACATGTTTTGAAATGATGTCCTCGCCACTCCAAAGAATGTTTAAAGCAGGTACAGTCAATAGGAGCACTCCGTTGGATTTCAATGTACGATGCAGTTCACCTATTAGTTCCTCGTCGTTTGTTAAATGTTCCATCACATCAAAACATGTTACCAGGTCAAATGTTGAGCAGGGAAGTTCTTTGGAAGAATTTATTTTTGGGACATTTTGCATTCCCCGCAGTTTACAAAATTGTACAGCGGCATCGCTTTCATCCACTCCGGTAACCTCTCCGAATTCATCGAGCATTTGGGTCAACGCACCGGTTCCACAGCCATAATCGAGTATTTTTAATGGTGGTGAAAGATAAGAAGATTCAATTAGTGAGTAAATGATGGATTGCAATATCTCTCTTCGAGCAACAAACCACCAATGAGTTTTTTCTTGACTGTAATTGAGTTCGTATGCTTCTTCAAACACCAGAATTGGACACTCCGGATTAATTACATTTACATTTCATCTACTGCGCGTGTTTCGTATTTTTTAAAAATCCAATAACCTAAAAATAAAATGATAAACGACATTATAATCGAGTATGGAATTGCTTTCTGGAAAACGGTGGTCATCATATCGTCCAGTAATGGAAAATCTTTTACCTGTTCCGGTGATGGTTGGTGCGAGCGATGATGTGAAGCCAGGAATACATAGCGGTACCATTCGATGATTCCCGCCATTGGATTCACGAAATACACCCAGCGAGAGGACGACGGAATTTTAGCGAAAACCTCGTATACATCATACAAAACAGGGCTGATATAGAACCAAACGAAAGCAAGGAATTCTATCAGTTGGGTTGTATCACGGTAGATGACATTAACAGCCGAAGTAATGAGGCATAGTCCGAGCAAAAAGAGGGTGCTGACCAAAATCACAAGCGGCAGCTGCAGTAATGTCCAAGTGGGATAAGCAGGAGTAGCCAGATATAATACCGGGAAAATGACCAATAGCGAAAAAAGAAAGTTAATTAAATTAGCCAGCACAACTGATGTTGGGAAAACGCTTCGAGGGCAGAATTCTTTTTTCACCAAATGGGCATTGGACAGCATGGATTGGGTTCCCTCCAGCAACGCTGTCGAGAAGTAGAACCATGGCATATAGGAAGCGAGCAAAAGAACGTAGTAAGAGACTTTGTAGCTGGAACTCTCGAAATCCAAGAGTGAAAACACGGTGGCCAGTATCATCAAAGTAAGCAGTGGCCGCAGCAGGCTCCAAAAAAATCCCAGTATGGATACTTTGTAGCGGGTTTTTAAGTCCCTCATTGCCAGCTGGCGGATTAAGTGCCGGTATTTCCACAGTTCATTCCACATTATTCTCAGCTGCGATATCATTCGCTCCCTCGGTTTCTTTGGTGAAAATCGCCCTGAATAATACAGAGAACAAGATGATGGCGCCTCCGATTAACGCCCAAAATCCAGGGGTTTCACTAATGACCAGGTAAACCAAAAGTGGATTCAAAATAGGTTCGATCAGTGATAGAATGGCCACTTCTATGGCGGGCAGACCTTTCAATGCCGCTACGAAAAATAGATAGGCTACTCCAATCTGAAATGTTCCCAACCAAAGTAAAGCCCCCAAGACCTTGGTGGCCCCCAATAAGGTAAATTGATCTGCATCGATCAAAAAAGCAAGAGGGAGGATAATAATAGCCGTTACGGAATTACCGATAAATATGGCATCAAGTGGATGTTGATCTCTAACTCGCCTTAACGCAAGGGTCAGCAGGGCGAAGGCGAAACCGCTGAAAAGCGCTACGATGTTGCCTGTCCATTGTTCCGGACGCAGTTCATCCAAAAAGAAAAGCAGCATTCCGCCTAAGCTAAGTAAAATCACGATGACCCGGCTGAGAGTAATGCGTTCCTTAAGCCAGATCGCTCCGCCGGCCAATACCCAGGCGGGCATGGTGTATTGTAAAAAGATCGCATTGGCTGCCGTGGTCATTTTCATGGCAAATACATAACTGGTGATCATGGCCACATAGGAAAAAACGGCAATCCAACCGATCACACTTATTTTTGAAATAGTAGGCAATTCACCTCTGTACCCAAGATAGACTCCGAGAAAGATCGCGGCGATAAACGACCGGAGACCGGCCACATGCAAGGCTTGGAAGGGAACCCACTTTATGCACAATCCGCCGGTTGAAAAAAATAAAACCGCCAGTAATGCACAGATAATTGATCCAGTCCGGGTCATTTTTTCCATGAGAAATGATCACTCGTTTTATCGCAGGTTAAGACAACAAGGGTAGTAGCAAAATGGATTGTGTGCAACCTCTGTTAAGATGGGGTGGGGATGCTGATTTTTCGGGATAAATCGCGTAGATATAACCGCCCGCGTTTCGCTCCTTCCAAAATCGTTTCACGGTCCTTGTTCCCGGCGATCTCCATAATCAAAGCACCGTTGAAATTGATTTGTACAAGTTGCTGCATTAAATCCCACCATGGGATTTTACCATAGCCTGGAGGGAGGTGATCGTCATACTTTCCGTGATTATCACAGGCGTGCAGCATGCTGACATGACCGAGAAGTTTTCCTGCAACAGTGGGAAAATCTCCGGAAAGATACGCGTGACCAGTATCCAGGCAGATTTTTGTATCCGTGGCTTCTAATGCACCGAGAATCCACAGCAAATCCTGCACGTGACCGGTAAATAGATGGGGGAGCATGTTTTCCAGCACAAATCCGACGCCAAGTTCACGGCAGCGTTCGGATACACGGTTCAAAATTCGTACAGCGTTTTCGGTGCGCTGCTGCCGTTCATGGTGTGGAAAATCCCCCTTTTCAGGTCCTGGGTGAATAACAAAATAACGAACTTCCATGATGGCCGCCGCTTCAGCCGCTTGAATAATTTCCCTGCAGGCATGTTCACGTTTTTGTTCGTCAAATGTCGTGATGTCGATATCATCGGCGAAGGGTGCGTGAAACGAATAGGCTTCCATCCCCAATTCACGGATTCTTTTGGCTGCATGGGTCACTGCGTCTTTATCATGATAATTTAAGTGAGCCGGGAATGAACAAATTTCTATCATCCCAAATCCTGAATGAAGAATGGATTCCAGGCAGTCAAATATGCTGGTTTGATAGAAACATCCAGTGGAAAGACCAACGGGCCAGTCACTCATAACGTCTCCTTTCCAATAACGATTGTTTAAGCGGTTCCAGTTCACTTTGGCATTCATGTTCCATGCAATAGCCTTGCTCCAAGACGGATGGGCAGTTGAAATCGTGAAGTGTGTCCATACCTGTCATGATCAATCCTGAAAAAATGCGCGTATAAAAATCAGCACGGCTGCTGGCGTCGTATTGATACCACATGTTGCCCCAGCCAAAGTCCCGTTCATACTTGGAACGAATCAGCCCGGCAATGTGACGGGGATGCCAGCCATAAGACAGCAGAACTCTGGTTACATGCTGTAACCGGTCGGGTTTAAGCAGCAAATCATTGGGATACTGTAGAACGCGGCGAGCACAAGGCGGCAACGTGCTGAACGGAGTACGGTCATAGGTTTCATGCCATTTATCTGGTGGGTCATGTTTATCGGAATAAAAAAAATCGTGGAACTGTTCCAGTCGTGAATTCGAATAGTTCTTCACTAATTTCACCATAGAATCGGATTCATCCG
This sequence comes from uncultured bacterium, assembly GCA_964643335.1. Taxonomy (GTDB): domain Bacteria; phylum Hinthialibacterota; class Hinthialibacteria; order Hinthialibacterales; family Hinthialibacteraceae; genus CAZXSQ01. The sequence goes on along the minus strand of CAZXSQ010000333.1, from coordinate 2,719 downwards.
GGATATCCGTTGGAGCGTGGCGAGCCAATTCGGCCACCTGGCCCATATCTCTCATCACCAACAGCCCCTGCTTTTCATCCATTTCAAATAAGGGGATAAGGAATAACTGCGGAACACTCTCAACGACATGTTCACCAAGAATACTGCGCTGCTGCTGGGGTTTGAGGTAAGCACTGAAAGGCATTCGAATGCTTCGTAAATGGAGCGGGTCACCGTATTCGGATATATCGATGGCGACCACTTCTCTACCCTGTTGTCCCTCATTGACTTCCACCGCGGTCAATTCAACGGGTATGGGGCATGAATCCGCAACTTTTTCAAGAATTTGGTGGGATAGGAATTCCATCACCAATCCCAGCCCGGAAAAAGCCGCCCCGAATGCCAAATCGACTGATTCTCCTGTTGGAGGATGAGATCGTTGGTATTTGGCTTGCAATGTTTCAGGTACATAGGCAAGGTTGATAAGACAATTGAAAGCGTGAGAGTGTTGGGCTATCTTCCAGATAAAATGATGGCCGCGGCCACTGAGCAGGTGCAGAGGGGTGATTCCATATTCCAAAAGAATTTCTTGAGCGGCTTTCCTCACAGGATATTGAATATCAAACGTGCGGGAAGGTTTGACATGCGGTTCACCAGGATACATAAAATTGACGTAGTCAATATCCAGGTGAGCGATTAGACCGGATCGATCCCATAAAGAGCGGCCCACATCCAATCCTTTATCCAGGTAAGACCATAACCGATCAACTGGTTTCGGTGTATAAAGAACTGTGGATGATTCGTCTTCAGCAGTGATATAGATCGCTGTGGCTTCTTCCAAAGAAGTGCCGCCGAGAAATTTTACAATGCGCTTTCGTATATATTTGTCTTTGTAAAATTGTTCTAACATACATTTATATGAGATTGTTGGTGTTATTTGTTTTCCTCTTCAGCCACTCGTTTTTTTACTTCAATGATGCTGTCCGGGTTGAGTGAAATGGAATCTATTCCGATGTCAACCAGAAATCTGGCAAAGTCAGGATGATCACTTGGTGCCTGCCCGCATAGGCCGACTTTGGTATCCGATTGGTGTGCGGTCTTGATTAAAGACTGGATGCTTTGTTTGACTGCATCGTTGCGTTCATCAAATAGTTTTTGGAGAATGGCTGAATCGCGATCGACTCCGAGAACCAGCTGGGTCAGATCATTTGTACCGATGGAAAAGCCGTCAAAGCGCTGAGCAAATTGATCGGCCAATAGAATATTGGAAGGGATTTCACACATGACGTATATTTGCAAACCGTTTTCATGTTGTTTGAGTCCATGCTCCGCTAAAACTTTGATGACATTGTCGGCTTCATCCAACGTTCGGCAGAAAGGAATCATTATGATAATATTATTCAAGCCGATGGTTTCACGGACTTGATGAATGGCCTTGCACTCCAACGCGAATCCATCTCGGTATGCCTCGCTGTAATATCTGGATGCACCGCGCCAGCCCAGCATTGGGTTTTCTTCATCCGGTTCGAATTGGCTTCCTCCAATCAATTGTGCATATTCGTTTGTTTTAAAATCACTCATACGCACAATAACGGGATTCGGATAGTGTGGCGCGGCAATCTTGGCGATGCCGCGTGCAAGGTGATCAATAAAATATTGGCTTTTGTTTTCATAACCGCGGGTTAATTTTTGAATGCGGTCACGAGTGGATTTATCTTCGACTTTATCGAAATGAGCCAGCGCCATGGGATGAATTTTAATGATATTGTTTATGATAAATTCCATGCGGGCCAATCCAATGCCATCACTGGGCAGGCTCCACCATCGGAACGAACCTTCCGGACTGGCAATGTTCATCATGATTTGTGTTTTGGTTTTAGGGATTTCTTCAAGATTCACTTCTTTTTCTTCATAGTCTAGTATTCCGTCATACACATAGCCTTTATCCCCTTCGGCACAAGAGAGGGTGATTTCCTGATCCTGGTTAATGATTTCGGTTCCTTCTTCAGTTCCAACCACTGCCGGAATTCCCAATTCGCGGCTGACGATGGCCGCATGAGAAGTCCGGCCTCCAAAATCCGTGATGATACCGCTGGCCTGTTTCATTATTGGTACCCAATCCGGGTCGGTCATCCCGGTTACCAAAATTGAGCCTTTTTCAAATTGATTCATTTCGTCTGGACTATGGATGATGTTCGCTTTCCCGGAAGAGATGGCCTGGCCGATGGAAAGTCCTGAAACTAACTGTTCACCTCTTTCTTCTAATTTAAATGTTTTCAATTTACTGGCTTCTTTTTGCGATTGGACGGTTTCCGGCCTTGCCTGTAATATGAATAACTCACCGGTTTCTCCGTCTTTGGCCCACTCGATATCCATTGGCCGTTGATAGTGTTTTTCAATAGCGCACGCCCACCGGGCCAAAGTTAAGATTTCATCATCGTTCAATGAAAATGTCCGGCGTTCTTTTTCAGTGGTATCCACATTTTTGGTTTTTTGACTTCCACCTTTGGCATAGACCAATTTCTTTTCTTTTGGGCCAAGTGTTTTATCGATAATTGGTTTAATATTATTTTGAGTCAACAATGGTTTGAAAACAACAAATTCATCGGGTGTGACGTTTCCCTGCACCACGTTTTCGCCAATTCCCCAAGTTGAATTGATTACAACTACATCAGGGAATCCGGTTTCTGTGTCAATGGTGAACATCACTCCAGCGCTCGCCTGGGTAGTGGCTACCATT
>CAZXSQ010000332.1:0-8030 GCA_964643335.1 uncultured bacterium | reverse complement strand
CGGGCGCGCATCCAGCGTCTTCCTGTGCATTGATCCAAAAGTGAAGCATCCAAGTCCGCTATGACCATGTCGTCACCGGCTTTCCAAGTCTCGGCGATGATTCGTCCATAAGGATCGATGATCATGGCGTTGCCAGTGCGAATTTCGTTGTCGTCAACTCCCACTCCATTGCTGAAGATCAAAAAGAATCCGTTGTCATGGGCGCGTGAGGGAAGCCAGCGCATCAACCAACCTCTTCCTTTCGGACCGAGAAATTCTTCCTCAATTGCTTTTGGATTTTCTTCCCGGTTATCCCACAACGCCCGATCGATCAGTCCCATGGCGTGAGGGCTTTTTGATGCGCATCCACCCGTTTGATGAGGCGAAAGAAGAATATCGGCTCCCAGCAGTGCATTCATCCGGGCATTTTCGATAATGTTATTATCATAACAAATCAATACTCCCACCCGGCAGTCATGAGGGGTATCAAAAACCGTGTATTCGGAACCTGAACCAATATTCAGATTGATGAAAGAATGAAGTTTTCGGTGCCGGATCATTTTTCCACCCGGCATAGCCACAAGATAAGTGTTAAAAAGTGTATCATCCGGAGCAATTTCAACCAGACCTGCTCCGACTGTCATATTATGATCTTGAGCCAAATGGAGCAGCATTTTGGATGAAGGCCCTTCAAAAACAGGTTCAGCCAGTTCGATCAATTCTTCTCGGCTGAGATGTCTTAAGAACCAGTAACCGGTAATACAACACTCCGGAAATACCACCATTTCCACATTTTCTTCCGTTGCTTTTTTAACAAAAGCACAAATTTTATCAAGATTTGCTTTTTTATCTCCTGCGGAATGCTCGTATTGAACCGAGGCCACCCGAATATTTCTCATTTGTAACTCCAAAAAACAATAATTATTTTCATTGTAGACGACAAAATCAAGAATGTCACTGAATTATAAAAATAATTCCTTCACATGAATTTTGGGATTTTTCAATTCCAGGAAAAATGTAATTTACTCACTTCATTAAAATCGAGGCCGTTCTATAATAACTATGTAAAATGCAATATAATTATTCTGGGAAGACAGATGAAACATGAAATAAATCTTCAAAATTTCTCCGGTAAACTTCCACTTTTTCCTTTACCTCATGTTGTTTTATTTCCAAATACATTGATTCCTTTGCATATATTTGAACGCCGTTACAGAAAAATGTTAAGATCGGCTTTAAAAGGGGAAAAGATGATTGGGATTGCCGTGTTGAAACCGGGATGGGAAGAAAATTACGAGGGGAATCCTGAGATATATCCTGTGGCGTGTATGGGGACCATTCTAAAGCATGAAAGCATGCAGGATGGACGCAGCAACGTGCTTCTCCTTGGACTTAAACGGGTCAAAATCAAAGATATCATCTCACCTTATCCTTACCGCACAGCCTCAGTCGAACTTTTAGAAGACAGCACAGAAGGTTTGATAAAGTCAGAGATCAAAACCCTACGCCGCAAAATCCTCCAACTTTACAGTGAATATGTCATCGAGTTCGCTGGTTCCGGTAAAAAATTCCCCACCCTCTCTCATTGTAAAATCGATTTAAGTTATCTTGTTGATGCTGTAGCGGCCTCCATTAACCTTCCTATTGAAGAACTGGTTTATTTACTTGAAGAAATGCATGTCGGTACGAGGGCTGAATATGTCTTGAAGCGTTTAGAAGAACATTTGAAAAAAGGAGGTCCGAAGGTTACTTTAAAAGATTTGCAGAAGGATTTTCCCCGGATCAGTCTCAATTGAAAGAGTGATCAAACTAAAATTCAATCGTATAAAATAATATTCTGGAAGTACATGAAAATTCCTTCGTGGAGTAGGATGCAGTATATCAACTTGATTAAATAATATGAGCACTGTAATTGAGACTGCCAACCTTGGAAAATGTTATCACCTCTATAATCATCCTTTACACAGGATACGTGAAGCGGTTGGATTAGGAAGAAACCTGCACAGGGATTTTTGGGCGCTTAGAAATGTGTATCTTTCAATCAATCAGGGGGCTTCATTCGGCATTATAGGCCCCAATGGGGCAGGAAAATCAACACTTCTAAAATTACTTTCGGGTATAACTCAACCGACTGAGGGTACGCTGCATGTCAAAGGCAGTGTAGCCTCTATCCTGGAATTGGGTGCGGGATTCCATCCCGAATTTACGGGAAGAAGCAACATTTATCTCAATTGTGCGCTTCAAGGATATACTCGCGAACAAACCAACCAATTAATCCCGGATATCATTGATTTTTCTGAACTTCATGATTTTATCGATCTACCGGTAAGAACTTATTCAACAGGAATGTATCTGCGGCTGGCTTTCTCTGTGGCGACCGCTACCAATCCGGATGTGCTCATCGTGGACGAAGCCCTAGCCGTTGGAGACGAGTATTTCCGCAACAAATGCCTGGACAAGATGAACGAATTCAAGGCTTGCGGGAAGACGATTATTATTGTCTCACACGACCTGGCGACAGTCAGGTATTTTTGTTCCCATGTGGCCTTGATTGATCAGGGACACATCCTTTCTATGGGCACTCCGGAAGAAATTTTGGATCAATATTTGGAAATGGCTCATAGAAACAGGTTGATCGTCAGTGGCTCTCAAACAGGATCAAGTTCAACTCCCCGCTGGGGAACTTCGGAAGTGCAGCTTAAATCTGTTCAATTGTATAATTCTCACGGTTGGGTTTCCAGTATTTTCGATACCAACGACTTTGTAACCATTGCAGCAGAATATAAGGTACTCAAACCCACAAAAGGGGTGGTTTTCGGTTTTTTGATTTACCGCTCCGATGGAACGTATGTTCACGGCTCCAATCATTATTGGCATGACCCCCCGCAGATTTTCGATTTTGACGAAGAAGGGGAATCGGGTGTGATACGCTGTGAAATTCCGAATCTGCCTTTATTACCTGGACAATATTACCTGACTTCCTGCTGTTACAATAATTTGGAGGGATTTCCCCAAGCGGTGGATCATTGGGAGCGAGCCTGCTCGTTCACAATCAGCGAGAAAATGACCGGTCAGCATGGTGTCTTCGCCATGAAAACCACATGGACCCTGGAAAGGACAACGGCAGATATGTACAAAACTCAATAGAATACAACGGCTTAGATTATCCACAATGGTAGTCTATACTTGTTATCTCTTGAGCGGCTTCTCATTCACGCATATAGTTTGCAACGGCCAATTCTACAAATCCTGTTCTGTATGAGGAATTATCAATGGGCACTTTAGAACAAAATCTGGATAGCTGGTCAAATTACGACTGGTCCAAAAGTGGAGATGAATGGTCCGCCTGCTGGGGGGGTACGGATTATCTGTGGAACGGCACCGTTCTTCCGCGTATTCAATCCTTTATTCCTTGTGAAACCATTTTGGAAATTGCCCCTGGTTTTGGCAGAATCACTCAATATCTCAAATCATATTGCAATGAGTTACTGGTGGTTGATCTGGTTGAACGCTGCATTGAAGCATGTAAACAACGTTTTGCCTTGAGTTCAAACATCAACTATTTTGTAAACGACGGAAAAACATTACCCATAATTCAAAACCGGTCCATCGATCTTATTTTCAGTTGGGATTCGCTGGTTCATGCTGAAAGCGATGTAATGCAATCTTATATACAAGAATTTGCCCGGGTGCTTAAACCAAACGGATATGGATTCATTCATCACTCTAACATCGGATACTACTATCACATAAAAAAAGAGCCGGTTGATAATCCCCATTGGCGAGCGGAAAGCATGAATGCCGAATTATTCAATCAATATTGTGATGAAGCCGGGCTTCAATGCTTGACCCAGGAAAAAATCGGTTGGGGCGATACTGTTTTCAATGATTGTTTTTCCATGTTTGCCCGAAAAGAAAATCCACTGGCCAAATCCCTTCAAATCTATGAGAACGAAAATTTCATGTATGAAGCGAATCGGCTGTGTAGGATTTCAAAATTCTACAACCCAAATAATTTCTAATCATTCATTCAATTAAATGTGCAACGAGTGGTGTTACGAATTCGTCAAACAAACATTTTCATACTGGCCTGACGCCCCACGTGTTTTGGAAGTTGGAGCGAGAGATATAAATGGAAGTGTACGTTCCATCTGTGAACCCCGTGCAAAGGAATATATCGGGGCGGACATCGAAATGGGAAAGGGTGTCGATGTTTTGGCCGATGCGAATAACCTGACGGCCCAATTTGAAGAGGAATCGTTTGATGTCGTTCTTTCCACCGAAATGGTGGAACATATAGACAACTGGCCGACAGTATTTTATGAAATGATGGCTGTGTTAAAACCAGACGGACTGCTGATTCTCACGACCCGCTCGATTGGATTTGAGATCCACGATTATCCCCATGATTACTGGCGCTATTCCTCTAAGGACATGAAGGACATTTTTAAACCGGCTGGGGATATCAAACTGATCTCCGATGATATGACTTACGGTTTCCCCTGCGGAGCCGGTGTCGCTGTTCAGAAAAAAAAATCTAAAAACCTTTCGAGTTGGAAAGCACATTTAAGAAAATCCATTGAACTGTATAATGTGATCGTATCCGATAGAATCACATACAATGACTGGCTTGTCTATACCAAAACCCAGAAAAGTAAATCAACCGTGAATCCCTATAAAAATCTTCTTGAACTTCCATTGGCTCAAAAATCAGATATTCGGTGGCTGGATATTGGTTTTTCATTGAAGGACATAGTCCAAGAGACGGCAAAAAGAAACATCACTTTGTATACTCTTGACAAAAATTCTGAAGTTCTTTTGGAGCAGAAGGAATCGGCTGCTTTCAAAATACACGCTTCGGATGAATTGCTGCCTTTTCCCGATAATTCACTAGAGGTAGTTTCTTTGATTGATTATTTCAAGCCCAGCGACACACCGGAAAATAGTCTTAAAGAATCCCGCCGTATTTTGAAATCCGACGGTGTACTCTTCCTTACCACTGTCGATCCAATTTATGCCACCCGGTCTGAGAATAACAAGTATAGACGTCCACCTTCTTACTGGGTGTGGTTACTGAAAAATATGGGATTCGATGTGGCTCTCCGGTTCGGTCACACTTCTGCTGAAGTGGAAATACTTGCCATGGTACAAGATTCGAGCGACGAATCCGAATCCACAAAACGCGCTTTCCAGGCTCTTCGTTCAGAATTTGCAAAAGACATATTCATCGATGGGGAATCCTTACATGTTACTCCGCGAACTCCGAACCTATCCCATTCATTCTTGGATGATTCGTTGATTTATATACTCAATCCACATGAGCATCCTCTTTCTGTATCCATCAATCTGCATAGTGAAACGGAAAGGCATCCAGATATATTTTGGGAAAATTTAAAACTGCATTACTCCGGTCATGAAAAATCCGGCAGTGGTATTTTGCACCATTGGAATTCCTGTGTAGTTCCACCCGGTGGTTGTAATTTAAAAATCCATGTTGAAAATGAGCCGATAACCGTTTCCTATCTTCATATGAATGTTGATAAAAAAGACAACGATGATTTCCTGCTGGAACTGTCTTTCGATCACTATCAGCGGTATAAACTTGTTGAACAGGTACTCCATGCTCTCGGGAAAAAATACCTGTCCATATTGGATGTAGGCGGAGCACAAGGTTACCTGCAGTTGTTTACCCCCCAATATGATGTCACTGTGCTTGATGTTTTATGGGAAGATAATCCCAAAGAATTGAAATACGATGGGTTCACTATTCCTTTCAAGGAAAACACGTTTGATGTGGTTGTCACAGCCGATACGCTCGAACATATCTCTGATGATCAAAGGGAACAGTTTATCAAGGAACTGAGCCGGGTGTCCGGAGAAACGGTCATATTAATCGGGCCTTTCGATGAACCGAACGTTGAAAACGCTGAAATTGTCCTCCAAAATTTTATTGAACTGCAGTTGAAGAAAAAGGATCCTTTTCTGGATGAACATTCACTTTTTAAATTACCCAACAGAAAAAATGTTCGCAGCCTGCTTGCCAGGAATGGATTTTCTGTTACAGAAATACCAAACGGTTATCTTCCAAGGTGGCTTTCCATGCAGTTGGCGGATTATTCCCTAAAAGCGGCCCCTGAACAGGCTGAAGGGAAAGCCCGATTCAATGCTCTCTACAATTCGTATTATTTTCCTTATGATAACCGATTCCCTGCTTACCGGGTTGCCATGATTGCCACCCGGGAAGCTCCTTCGTTTAACTTACAAGCTAACCTTAAGACCTTGATTTCTTCAAAAGAAGAGCCTGCCTATCCTGTTTTATGGAATGTGGCTTCACTGATTGTCTCGTTATCGAATTATGGGATTATTCGAGAAAAAGACTTTTTTTTGTCGGAACAGGGTGAACGCTTATCAAGACTCCTGGATCACACCAAGGAGTTGGAAAGAGAAATAGCACGCCGCCACGACCATACGGAAAAACTATTGGAACACCTTAAAAATCTTGAAAGTTCATTGGAGGAAGAACGCTCACATCGAAGCGGCCTTGTCCATCATACAGAAAACCTGGAATCACTCCTCCGCTTTCTTGAAAATGATTCCAGCAAAAAACAGCAGCATACAGACAATCTCGAAACACTGATAAAAGGGCTTGAGGAGCATATACAGAATTTAGATCAAGAACGGTTACAGCTTATTGACCATTCGAACAATTTAGCAGAAGAGAATCGAACCCTGACTCAGCATATGCAACGATTAACTGATCACATTGCCAATCTGGAAAAAAAAGAACAAGAATGGATGAAACATAGCGACAATCTCCAAGAAATTATTGCAGAGGAACGAGATTATTCACATCAGTTTCAAAACCAAATCGGCAAGATGCAGGAGCATATTTCGAACATAGAGTCAAATGCAGACCATTGGAAAACTCATTCACAAAATCTGGAATCCATGTTGTCTTCCATGCAGACTCATGCTGTAAATTTGGAGCAGCTTTTGACGGAAAAGGAAAATCATAACCAAAACTTGAATGATCACATTCAGAACTTGGGTGATCATATTCAAAACTTGGAAACAAGTAATGAGCAACTTAAAATTCAAAACAGTTCGCTCAACCAAAGCCTGCATGAATTGCACCAAATCAATGATAAAACACGGCTGGTATTGATGACGTTTGCAGAAACGTTGGATAAGATTCAAGAATCCGCTAAACCGTTCAGGCGTCTATATAGAGATTTAGATGAAAAATTCGACGTCTCACAAATAGAGTATTTGGTGGAACCTTTAAAAACATTAATTTCAGCCATGAATAAACAGTTAGAGGAAAGAGACCGTCTGCGTTTGGCTCTTGAACAATTTTCCTCATCCCGCAGTTACAAGATTTTCAAGCATGTAGGCATTCTTCCATCATTGGAGGATTTAACCACCGAATGAAAGTATTGCAAGTAATTCATGATTTCCTACCCAGGCATCAGGCAGGCTCAGAACTTTATTGTTATCATTTGAGCAGGGAACTTCAGAGGCAAGGTCACGAAGTCCGTTTGGTGTTTACCGAAATTGACCACAATCATCCTCAATACACCACCCGTCATGGATGTTATGACGAACTTCCTTATACGGAGATCATCAATAATCACGCTTATAACAATTTCAAAGAAACTTATTCAAATCCCGCTATTGAAAACATTTTCTACCGTATTCTGGATAATTACCACCCGGATGTTGTTCACTTTCACCACCTATTAGGACTTTCTTATGGCTGTATAGGGTTTTGTCGTGAAAGAAACATTCCAATTGTCTTCACGCTGCATGATTATTGGTTGACCTGTCCGCGTGGCGGTGGACAACGCTTTCGAGGAGAAGGGAAGATTTGTCATTCCATCGATCCCAACTTGTGTGCGGAATGCATCTCGGGCTATTCATTTCCTACACGAACTGGCCAGCGTTTGATCAAGGCGCTTTTGGCTCCATTTGAACGTATTGAACCCACCAATCTAATTCCAGCCATGACGGGCGGGCGTATCACCGTTCCCAACTCCGCATTCTTCGCAAAA
>CAZXSQ010000331.1:1385-8123 GCA_964643335.1 uncultured bacterium | reverse complement strand
ACCGCCTAACATCAAAATATACAGACCTCTTACAGCAAAATCAAAACTTCCTGTGGCCCGAAACAGTTTGACAATATGAATTCCTAGAGTACCGCCTATTAAGCTGCCGGCCAGGAGAAACAATCCCATTCGAATATCGATATTCCCCATGCGATAATGTGCCGTAGCGCCGGAAGCCGCAGCAGCTACAATCTGGTTGGTACTGCTAGCCACAGCCACTGCAGGCGGTATGCCGAACACGACCATCAGCGGAGTCAGCAAAAACCCGCCCCCAACTCCAAATAAGCCCGACAAAAGACCCACAAATCCCCCCATTCCTATAATCACGAATAAATGAACACTCATTTCTGCTATAGGCAAATAGATATACATTCGGATATCTCGGTTTCAATAAAGTTCCAGATAGGATTAAAGTAACTTCAATGAAGAGAATAACATAAATTTGCTGCTTTCGTGGAGAGGTCAGCTTAAAAAAAGAAAGCACTATCCCGGCATCTAGTCAGCCATCAGTCAATGTCATTAACTTAGCGATAATAGTAATATTCTAAACCCTGAAGGGGTTAGATATGATAGCCCAGGGCAATCGCCCTGGGAACTATTCGCAATAGACCAAAAGCCCTGAAGGGGCGAAAGAACTCTTAAGTTAATGATATTGAGCCATCAGTGGATACCACTGAACGGCTGTCACTTTTTTAGAATAGAAATCAAAGAAGAATGTTTCAACTCAAAATAAGGAGAGATTATTGTTCTTCGGCGGGTGTGGATGCTTCTTCTTGTTTAGGCGCCAGTTTTTCATCCAGCCATTCGATTCCTTTTCTGAGAATCATCTGGTATTTCACCAACTGCTCAGAGTCTTTTACATTTTGGGGCTGTATTTTGTTGGGAGTTAACAAGCAGGCCACAAAATACCGTTCCCTCGGATCGTTGGTCGATGGATTAATCAATCCGGCAGCTTGTAGAAATTTGGCTAACATCTTTCTGGGGGCTTTTTTGAGGGGGTTCTGGATATCGTCATTCTGTAGAAACATCTGGTAAAGATGATTCAAAATACTGCTTTGCGTTCCGGCAACGTTTAGGGGTGAGGATTCCCCTTCAGGAAAATCCTCCTCAATTTTGTACTTAACTGCAATCTCCTCTGTCCGCATTGTGCGTTCAGTGACTTTTCCAAACAGCCCTGTTTTTTCTTTTATCTTTGGAATTTTCCCCCCATTCAACTGTTTAACCCTGTTTTTAAACACATCCATGATATACCGGGCTTCCAGCTCCATATCGGCAGCTTTAAGCAATTCTACAAGGTACTTGATTTTCGAGTTTGGAAAATAACGTTGTTTTTCATTGAATGAAAAAGCATATTGACCCAATTTATCCAGAAAAACTGAAAGGCTGTCTTGAACTTCTTTAAAAATATCTTCTTCCGATTTTCCCACTTGTGTTAAGCTTTGGAGTGGCACATTCTTTGTTGAAGTGGTTGGAGAGGAAAAACTATCGGAAGTAGGCATTCCGCGCTTCATCTTTTCAATTTCACGGGCAGCGTTTCCCAGCGCAACCCTTTTTTCAATGTCCTCTTTTGTAATTTTTTGCTTTTTGTTTTGCTGATTCGTCATTTGGTTTGATGAAATTTTAATTTTAGATGGTGCGCCAATCATATTATTCGTCTATAATACCATAATATATTTTATTGTTCTATGTAAACAATTGTAAGATATTTACATCTATTTTTGGGCTATTTCGTTAAAATATATTATACATAATGTTTTGATAGTAGGCAATTTTATTTACTGATTTAAGTAAATTTTTATATTTCCATCGCTATTATTTTCGGTTTCTACCAAAAAAAGGTTTAATTTTAATTTCATGAATCGAGAACCTGTTATTTTGGGTGGTGTTCCCCGGACTTCCCTATCTATTCCCTTTGTCCGTCCATGTCTACCTTCTTTAGACGAGATATCTCCTTTCTATAAGGAAATTTTTGCAAGTGGTATGATAACAACAGGGCCTTATGCGGAAATTCTCGGAGAAGTCTTAACAAAATATTTAAATGTGAAAAAGGCTGTCGCCGCCTCCAGTTGTACCAGTGGTTTGATTTTGACTTTCCAGGCTCTAGAACTGCCGGAAGGCTCAGAAATCATTCTACCCAGTTTTACCTTTATGGCTTCCGGATTGGGGCCTGTTTGGAATCGGTTCCAACTCCGTTTTGTTGATGTCGAACGGGACACCATGAATATCTCGGCGCGAACTGTAGAATCGGCGATAAATTCAAACACATCAGCGGTTTTAGCGGTGCATCAGTTTGGGAATCCTGCCCCAATTGAAGAATTAACTCAGGTGACTGATAAACACGACTTAGAACTTGTATTCGATGCCGCTCATGGTTTTGGTACACTCCATCATAAAAAACCTATCGGTCCTTATGGCAGAGCAGAAATTTTCAGTATGTCTCCAACCAAATTACTGGTGGCGGGTGAAGGAGGCATCGTTGCCAGCAATGATGAGTTATTAGCCTCTCATGTCGAATTAGGCCGTAATTATGGCAATCCGGGAAATTATGATTGCCTCTTCCCCGGAATGAACGCACGTATGAGTGAACTACATGCCGTTCTTGCACTCAATTCCTTTAAAATGTTGGAAGCGGCGGCACAACATCGAAATCGTATCGTACAATATTATCGCGAACGTCTGTCCAAACTTCCGGGCATAGGTTTTCAAAAAATCGCCCCCTGTGACCGCTCATCCTATAAAGATTTTTCTATTGTTGTCGACGAAAATGAATTTGGGCTTGATCGCCAAAGTTTTTATAATGCCTTGTTGGCCGAAGGAATACAAACTCGTGTTTATTATTCGCCGGTTCTGCACAAAATGAAAACTTTTCAATGTTATTCCGGGAACAGTTTAGAAGCGAGCCTTAGCAACACACTTTATCTCGAAACCCACGCCTTAAGTTTACCTCTCTACTCAGATATGAACTTTGAAGAAGTGGATATCGTTTGTGAAGCCATTGAAAATATCCATCACCATTCAGCCTCTATCTCACGGTTAAGAACCTGATATTCGATCCATCTAACATAAAAAAGTACGCCCACCAGGATTCGAACCTGGGACCTACTGCTTAGAAGGCAGTTGCTCTATCCAGCTGAGCTATGGGCGCATATTGTGTTCATTCAATTGTCTAAAATATTATAACCTAAATTGGGATGCTCTAAAAGACCGGAAAAAGTCCTAATTTTTACTTGTTCAATCCGCCGACTTGCATCACACCGGAAATTTTATCCAGCTCCTCAATAACCTTCTCAATTTGAATCACATTGTCGATGACCACCGAATCATTTTGATCCGGGAAATGGAGAATGAGCCGGCCGGATCGCACCAGAGGCATATAATACTCAATCACATCCTGAACATCCTTGGTGTATTTCATCCGAATGGTGGGATAGCGCTGCTGGCGCTCCAGCAATCCTCCTACAACCATCACTTCATTCGATTCGATCTTGACGTAATGGAATCGCACAATCGCTAGTGATATCAGTATCAATATCCCCCAAATTACAAAAATCGAAAAATAAAATTGTGGACTGGCCGTCGGCGACATACTCACCAGTTTTTCAAGTACGCCCGGCAGGAAATCGATTTGTTCATTAATGATATACAGAATAAGCAACACAACGATTACAGCAGAAAATATAATTAAAGCCCAGCGTATTTCCAAATCCACACAAAGCGTAAAAAGTGAGAATGCGAATAGAAAGATAAAAAGAATACCAAAAACACGATCGACACTATGGCCGGAGATTATTTTATCAACTCGCTTTTGAAGAATCTCCGGATCGATCGCGGCTGCACCCTGCTCTTTACCACTCGTAGATTCTGGGGTTGTAGCCGCTTTTTTCTCTTCGCTCATGTCTTCAGTCGCGGTGGCGTTCTCGGGGGACTCACCGACATTAGGCTTTTCTGAAGTATCAGCATTTTCGGAGGGAGTACTTCCGGCTTTCATCTCCACTCCGGCGTCTGCCTGCCTGGCCAGATAGGCGATATGAGGCGAGGCCCCCCATAAATAGCCCACGATACCGCAAATCAAAGCAAAAACTGCCACAGGATAAAGCAAAGGGGTTTTCGGCCACATGCGGATAATAATTTTATCCGGCACCTCTTCCGGTGGAATAGGCTGACCTGCCGGTTGGGTACTTTCGGGAGCGGAAGTTTGGGAACTGGTATCTTCGTTAAACATTCTTATCACCTTTCTACTCAATTATTCGTGGAACGGTTCAAGACCAATCCTTCATAGGTTTTGTAATTCTGTACCTCAAAACATCGTAAACTATAAGTTTATATCATTTTAAATGAAAGCTATAAAGTATCATAAGAAATAAAGTTTGTTTAATATGATTGTTGTCCTAATACTTTTTCTTCAACACCCAATAATCAAAAAGTCCATGAAGTATTCCCAATCCACTGACCAAGGCATCGAATAAATTGGCCAGAATTCCCTTACCGGCGAACATAATTCCTCGTCCTTTTATGAGATAAGATTCAAACGGTAAGATCAGATAGAGATATGACACCAGAAAGAACCCAATAACCAATAAAAATATGGGTGAGTAAAAAGAAAGAACCAATAAAACCAGCATGGTGAAAACCATCGGTATCCTCATCATTGTGGAAGGTGAATTGGTACCAAAGCGTCCGCTTTCATCCAATGCCTTGGCTTTTTTCTCTTGGTTGGCCTTCTCTTCTATCCTGCACCGTAAAAGAAATTTGGCCAAATCGCGCGATCGCCTGTATTGGTTTTTGATGAATCCCCAAAAAGTAAGTTTTTTATTGTGGATCACTTCAATTGTCCGATCCAATAGTATTTTAAATCCATTTTTACAAAGATTGCGGCCAAGTGTGCGGTCTTCAATCGAAGCGGTACGAATCTTCTCGTCGAATCCACCACTTTTTAAAAACGCATCACGCCGGACGGCAGTGACGGATGTGAATGTGGTGTCAATCCAATCCGGGAGGGAATTCAAGACAAACCGGTTATACAAATTTTTGTACTGAGAAAAAAAATTGGCATAAGGACATACTTCAGAAAAAGTTCCTTGAATGGCATCCGCTTTGGTTTTACGGAATTGTTCCTCCAACTTGTCCAGCAACCGGTTAGGAACCAAAACATCACTGTCGGTAAACAGAAGTGTTTTATACTTCGCTTCTTGCGCTCCTTTATTACGGGCAGTCGCAGGACCACAGTTTTCAGGCAACTGAACTACCCGAGCACCAGCCGCATGGGCAATTCCTGCGGTTTTGTCCGTCGATGCGTCATCGATTACCAGCACTTCAAAAAAATCGTGCTTCAAAAGAAATAAGCTGCGCAAAGTATCAGGCAAGGTTTTTTCGCCATTATAAGCAGGAACGATAATTGAGAATCCGGGCTTTTCTCCCGAAGCGGAATCGTTGAGTATGGAGGACAGGCTGGTTTCATTCATGACAATACATCCACATACATTCTTTGCACACATTCAACCATTTTATCGGAGGAAAAATCCTGCTCAATGCGTTGGTGGGCATTACGGCCTAACATGTCGGCTTTTTCTTTTTGTGTCAACAAATCAAGAATCGCTAAGGCTAACACTTTAGGATCGTTGGGGGGGACCAGGACTCCATTTGTACCGTCTGTCAAAACACTTTCAATTCCTCCTACTCGGGTGGATATGATAGGTATTTCCATAGCCATGGCTTCAAGCATTGCATTAGGAACTCCCTCCGAACGGGAGGAACAAACAAAGACGGAAAATTCTTCCAGAAAGGGTAAAATATTGGATACATATCCGGTAAAAATAACTTTATCGGGCGTAAACAATCTCCTGGACTGTTCTTTCAGATTCTTTCTTTCCGGACCATCGCCAACAAGAACCAGTCTTGAGTGATGATAGATTTGAAGCACCTGTTGAAATGCTTCAAACAGCATATCATACCCTTTTACGTAATCGAGACGGCCGATGCTGCCAATGATCAACTCGTCAGGGCCTATATCATACCGGCTGCGAAAATCCTTGCCTTTACCTGAAAATTTACAGAAGGATAAATCCACACCATTGGGTATACAATAAATCTTTTGAGAGGGACACACGTGTTTTTGGACATAATCCTCCAGTTGGGGAGAAATGACTTGCAGGGCATCCGCTTTTCGAATCAGAAAATTGTTGAAATAGTGCGAAAGATAACCGATCGTGGAATTTTTGTAGTCATGAATGTTAATATTCGGCAGCCGGACAATCCAGGGAATACCTAGTTTCTTTTTCGCGTAAGCAGCGAGAGTATTTGATCGTATACCAAATGTGTGTATAAGACCTGCATCGCGTCTCTGCGCGGTTTCAATTAATATTTTGCCAGCTCCAATAATATCCAGCCTGTGTCGCATCGGTAAAAATTCATAGCCGATTCTCTCTTCTTCTGCCAGGCGGACTAACTCACCCTCATTGGCTATTGGCAAAAGAATCGGATGAAAACGGGCAGCATCCAATCCTTTGGCCAAGGAAATCAAATTTCTTTCCACTCCGCCAAAATTTCCGTCAACCCGTGCTAGCAAAACATGAACGGTCATGATGTCCTTAATAAAACGTTGAGGTGGTAATGTATTATAATGTAACGCAAATTATAAAAATGCTGGATAGGGATAACACAAAAGGGAGGATCAAAGAGCAGATAGATTTTAGGATGTAGGTGCTTCTTTATTGATAAATCTGGGCGCTGGTGGAAAGA
>CAZXSQ010000331.1:0-1375 GCA_964643335.1 uncultured bacterium | reverse complement strand
TTGTGAATTCAAGCCATTACTGACGGAATAGAATATGCCGCCATCATGATTGGGTCCGGCTGTACTCGGATCCCCCAGAGTTTGTAATCCGGCAGACCAATTTGTCCAGGGCCAATTCAACTCTCGATCCGGTCCCCATGATACCATAACGTAAGTAACTCCGGCAGCGTTGTATTGAGCTATACGCGCCTGTCCGTCTGAAGCGTTCGGGTCCTTTCCCCTACGCAAAGCAGCACCATATTCACAATATAATGTTCCACTGGAGTCTACACTTGAGGCGAATATATCCCGGCACGAATCAATACTTGAAAGGTAAGCGATAGGAGAGGTTAAAGCAACATAACTCTTTCCTGAAACGGTTTCTTCTCCCAAATCAATAGGAGCATAATTATTATCAACCGTATAAGCTCCAATTGCTGTTTGTACGCTTTTCAACTGTCCATAAGTATGAGCCAATTTTGCACGAAGCTGAGCGTTTAAAAAATTCGGCACAGCAATCGCAGCCAAAATACCGATAATAGCCACAACGATAAGCAATTCAATCAAAGTAAAACCTTTAAAATCTTTTTTCATTCTTAGGGCTCCTGTATTTATCAATTAATATGATTGTATATCAATTGATTGTAACGTCAATGAACCAATTTAATGTTCCAAGAAAGAATAATCTAACAATTTAAATCACAGAATTTCTTTCCAGACACTGTCGTAAATGAAGTGTTCGTCATTCATGGTTTCCATCGATTTTGGAGGGCAAGTATCAACAATCTTTCTTTATCTTCATAACTGCTTGATTTAAAATAACATATATTTTTGCTACTGGCAATAGACAAAGGTTACACCTGAATCTACATGAGAATAATAAAATTTAAAAAGTGCCCCTTGGGGATAGGTAGATCAAAAGATATAATACTAACTTGTTTTGCCATAATCCTATAAGGATTTTATTGGAGGTTTTTCTAAAATGGCTCGTGAATGTTATTTTTGTGGCAAAGGTCCTGCTGTCGGTAATAACGTCAGCCATGCCAACAACAAAACAAAACGCCGGTTTTTGCCGAATCTGCAACAAGTCAAGTTTGAAAAGGATGGACGTACAGTTAGGGTTTTGGCGTGTACACGCTGTATCCGGACAGGGAATTTTCTTGAATAAATTATCACGGGAAATAATGTCTATTTGACCTGCTTCGAGTAAAAGGTATTCAATCGGCTTGACACATATTTATACACCGCTTAGACTCCTAACTTCGTAAAAGAATATACCGCAAAAATGGCCGGGACGCTCTATGGCGGAAACATTTACCTACGACTTGGTTTCATTCCTCCGCGTAATCTACTTACGCCGCTATTTTATTTTAAAGGGCACTATCGGTGTCACTGT
>CAZXSQ010000330.1:5985-8128 GCA_964643335.1 uncultured bacterium | reverse complement strand
TGTAAAGCAGAGCGGAAGACCATATAACACCTTTTTCGTCGGCTTCCTCATATTCCTCTTCAACTTCAACCGTCACATTAGGGCTGAACCAGGTTTTCCGGCTGCCCCTGGCGATAATAAGGAGTACGGCTCCGGCGATGGTTGAAATCCACGCCCATTTGATATAAGCGTTGGCAAACAACCAACCGGCGAATAGAAAAAGCAAAACACCGGCTGTCATAATCGGCGGATGAAAATAATTTTCTATGTACTCTAAAATGACGTTGAAGAAATAGATGGCTTTACCGCGGATTGCAGTTCCAAAAAAACGTAGAAAGAGAAAAACCAGACCAAGTGCAACGGCTCCTGCCAGCCATATCAAAACACTTTGTAGCCGCGCCGTCCAACCGCTTTGGATTTTCTCTTTTTCCGTCAGTGGGAAAAAAGGTTCAATCCCGGCTAATAAGAGATGACTTTGAGGATTAAACGCCACACAGGTGGGGCGGTTTAAGTTGCTTGCCAGCACAAATTTCTTTTCAGGAGGGATAACCACCACGATACGGCGCATATCGGAATCAGCGACTAAAATATTATTGTCTTCCAACCGCTGCATGTGCCTTGGATGGTTAAAACCTCTGATTTGCCAAAGTATCTTATTCTCCCGATTTATTTCCAAAAGGCGGTGATTATCAAAATCGGCGATAATAAATGTATCTTTCGGGGTAGGGATAGAGGAAAAGGGATTGTTCAGCGGCACTGTGCTTTGCCATACCTGCTCCCCATTCTGTTTGATTTCTCTGATTCGATTATTTCGGCTTTCCGTTAATAGAATGTTTCCATTGTCGAGAATATCCACATCGTTGCATCCATACGGAATGGAGAATGTCCCTATAACCCGGCCACTGTCATCGACAAGTTTGGCCATTTCCTCACTATAGCGAACTGTCATGTAAGCAGGTTTGTGGCCAAGAATGGTTTTCCCCCTAACGACATCGACATCCTGTAAATACTCCGGTCCAAAATATCCGGATATATCGCCTGTGAGGGGATCCAGTATCGTCAAGCCGCGCCCGTCGACCGCGACCACGGCATTGCCGCTATCCAAAAACTCGACATCTCGCGGGACACCGCGAAGTCCAACCGATCGCCGGATAAGCGAACCATCTTCATTGAAAATTAACACCTCATTCCGTGTTGAAAAATTTGGATGGACTTCAGAAGGCAGCTCACATCCCCCAAACAATATTCCCAAGACACAAATTGGTAATATTTGGATATATGTTATCACTCTATAGTTCATAGGATCACCCGAAGTATTGAATGCTTGAATATGACAGCTTATGCGAGGTGCTGTCAATAGCCGGAAACATTCTCAATCAATAATCAATAAAATGGGGCACGAATTTCGTGCCCCTTCATTATTTAAATATGGGTAATAGTGCTTATTTGATTTCGACTGTCGCGCCGACTTCTTCAAGTTTGGCTTTCATGCTTTCCGCATCTTCTTTATTGATGCTCTCTTTGACCGGTTTTGGAGCATTGTCAACCAGTTCTTTCGCTTCCTTCAAGCCAAGATTTGTCAATTCACGCACGACTTTGATTACCTTGATCTTTTGGGAGCCAGCGCTGGAAAGAACAACGTCAAATTCAGTTTTTTCTTCGGCTTCCGGAGCGGCAGCGGCTTCACCGGCGGGCATTGCACCGGCCATAGGGACAGCAGCCGTGACACCGAACCTCTCTTCAAATTCATCTGCTAATTCTTTAGCTTCCAGCAAAGTCAAACCACTAATGCTTTCCAATATCTGTTCAATTTTTTCACTAGCCATTTTTTTAAACTCCTCTTTGTCTATTTATTCATTTAGATTTAATATAATTTCATAAAAAAAATTATGCCGCTTCTTCCATCTTTTGATTGTACGCTGTCAGGAGACCGAAAAGTTTTTGATGCAATCCTTTAATACCACCAAGGACATTACTGGCCGGGGCTTTGATTCCTCCCAGAATTTTTGCGTACAATTGATCTTGTGAAGGTATCTTTGATAACTCTTCGACTTTTGCGGCATCCAAGTACATATCATTTACCACACCGGCTTTTACTTTGACCGCTTCGTGGTCTTTTGCGAATTCCACGAGTTTCTTGACCGGTGCCACCGGATCGTCAGTG
>CAZXSQ010000330.1:1778-5975 GCA_964643335.1 uncultured bacterium | reverse complement strand
TCGAAGACGTATATACCCGACGATTGTTTCATTAACCCGGAATATTTCTGGACCAAAGATTGTTTATCTGCTCTTTTTAAGGGCATCCTGCTATCACCTCCTTTTAAGTTACTAATATATTTAAACTTATAATCGTGATTCTCACACGGATTATTAACTTTAATCAAGCACCCATAGGTAGATTTTCAGGTCTATGCTGAATCAACCAACCCTCTTTAAATCTGCCATCGTTTTCACCGGGTGAATAATAACCGATTCGCCATTGACCGTTCATTTGATATGCACGATAAATGATTTCATGAGGGACATTCATTTGCATCGTTTCTTCGGGAGAAATCCCCGCTAAAAGAGAGAGAATCATTCGGTTTATGGCAAAATGGGCAATGATCAGAAGGGATGAGCCGTTTGGGTGAAATTGAATCCGTTCGACAATTTTTTTAGCCCTTGGGACCGCGTCCTTGTTTGCTTCTCCACCGGGAGGCCGGTAATTCCACTTATTGGACTGTCTTGCCTCCCATTGTCCGGGAAATTTCTCGTCCAATTCTTTAATCGTGTTTCCCTCAAAATCACCGAAAGAGACTTCCCTCAAGTTATCGTCTATCTCAAGTTGGAATCCCAATTCTTGACGCAAAATATCTGCTGTTTGTTGCGCCCGTCCCAATGGACTGACATAAGCATATTGAATACCAAGGTTCAATGATTTAATTTTGGATGCTATTTGATGGGCTTGTTGTTTCCCTTTTGGAGAGAGGGGAGAATCCATCCAGCCCTGCAAGCGCTGCTCACGGTTGAATAAAGTTTGCCCATGACGAATGAAGTAAACTGATTTGCTGCTCATTAAAAAAAACAATCCGTTATATTGTCAGGATGAATAATAAAAAAGGCTCGATCCATTGGAGATCGAGCCTGTACGTTTAATTTATGGTGTAATCTCACAGAAAGTTATCTGCAAGGTCACCTTTTATTAAGTACTCGGCATCAATCTCGGCAGGAAAGTATTTTAACCCGCAGGAACCTGCTGTCTTCGACTGACACATAAAATTGATTTAAGGTGCTTAATTACTCCTTACTTAGGCGGCTCGGGCAATATCTCGTAATTGAGTGACATCCAGCTTCACGCTAGGCCCCATGGTTGAAGTGACAAAGATACTCTTCAAATAAGTTCCCTTGGCGGAAGTGGGTTTTGCTCGCAGTAACGCCCCGATGACTGTTTTTACATTGTCGACTAACTGTTCAACGTCAAAAGAAGCTTTACCAACCGGAACGTGAATGCCACCGGTTTTATCGGTACGGTATTCAATTTTACCGGCCTTAAACTCTTGGACTGTTTTTTCAACGTCATTGGTCACGGTTCCGGTTTTGGGGTTCGGCATCAGTCCACGCGGACCTAGAATTCTTCCCAATTTTCCGACATGGCGCATCATATCCGGTGTGGCGATAGCGACATCGAAATCCAAGAAGCCTTCGCTTATTTGTTTGGCCAGATCTTCACTGCCGACATAATCGGCTCCGGCTTCAGTGGCTTCAGTGGCTTTGTCACCCTCAGCGAAGACCAGAACACGAACTGTTTTACCTGTGCCGTGTGGAAGCGAAACTGTGCCGCGAACCTGCTGATCCGGTTTTTTGGGATCGACTCCAAGGTTAACCGCCAATTCAATTGTTTCATCGAACTTAGCCGTCGCTTTTTCCTTGATAATCGATAATGCTTCACGCAAAGGATAATTTTGATGACGGTCGAAATCTTCGGTTAGGTCGCGATATCGTTTTCCTTTAGCCATTATTCAATCACCTCAATTCCCATGGACCGTGCGGTTCCCGCTATCATGCTGGAGGCTTTTTCCACGGAAAACGCGTTTAAATCCTGCATTTTTAATTCCGCAATCTCTTTAATCTGAGCACTGGTAATTTTACCGACTTTATCACGATTCGGCACCCCTGAACCTTTCGCCAGTTTGGCCGCTTTTTTGATCAAGACCGGTGCGGGCGGGGTTTTGGTAATGAATGTGAACGAACGATCTTGGTAGACCGTAATCACGACGGGAATAATCATTCCCATTTGATCTTTCGTACGTTCATTGAACTGCTTGCAAAAATCCATAATGTTAATCCCGTGCTGACCCAAAGCGGGACCAACAGGAGGGGCCGGATTCGCTTGTCCGGCTGGACATTGGAGTTTTACTTGTGCCAAAACTCTTTTCGGCGGCATAGTATCAGTCTCCTTCTCATAATTCCATCAAAAACGGCTGAGCCGTTATTTTTTTAATCTTAAAAATCAAGATAGTTTTTCAACTTGTAAAAAGTCAAGTTCGACCGGCGTTGAACGCCCTAGAATATCGACCATAACTTTTAGACGGCCTCTTTCCTCGTTAATTTCTGCAACATACCCGGAAAAATTGTAAAACGGTCCTTCTATAACCCGGACAGTATCCCCCACTTCGAACACTACTTTTGGCCTGGGTTTGTCTTCCGTTTCGGACATATGGGCCATGATTTCTTCGACTTCATGTTCGGAAAGGGGTATGGGAGTTCTCCCAGGTCCCACGAATCCGGTTACGCCTGGGGTATTCTTAATCAATGCCCAGGTATCATCATCAAAATCCATTTCAACAATTATATAGCAAGGAAAAATCTTTTGAGTGGAAATAGAACGTTTGCCATCGCGTATTTCAACAACTTCTTCTGTGGGGATCAAAATTCGTGAGATTTTATCGGACAGACCTTCGGCTTTGACGGTCGTTTCAATATTTTCCTTGACCTTGTTTTCAAAGCCTGCGTACGTGTGTACGACGTACCAATTCATTGCCATAATTATCTCACTTACTGATCTATTCACTAATTATAATTGTATACCGTTAAATAACTTAATACATTTGTGATGTTAAAAAATTGAAAAAAACCAGGAGCGGACGAATTTCATGATAATATCCCATAAACCACTATAGGCGGCAAAAATAGCCACTGTGATTAATACAACAATCGTGGAATTATACACTTCGTCCTTTGTTGGCCATGTAACCGTATCGAGTTCGGCCAATACTCCATAGATGAAATCCCCCATTTTGGTCTGAACAAAACGGGTTCCTTTCATAGACTCAATGATGCGTTTTATTAGGCTTTCACCCATGGATCTAACCTTTCCGTACAGACATTTGGATTAGAAATTAACAGCGCTTTGTTGCTTATAACGAATGATAACCAAAAAAGTCCCGACTCAAACAGTCGGGTTTAACCCAAATTAAATGAATTACTTATCTAAAAAAGGAACATACAAAAAAATATCCCCACAACATTTGGGGTCTTCAATATGGTACACACCCCCATGATAACTGTCAATCCTTTAATAAACAAAAATGCAGGATATATAGAATAGATACTATTTAGTATCAAAAACATTGACCGCCGGTGTAGTAACCGATATTCTTATACGTTAATTTTTTATATCCATTTATATGCAAATAAATACAAATCCATGTCATGTTAAAGGTGAAAAATGAAATCCCTCTATCCATTATTCCACAGTCTGATTTTTGCAGCGGTTTTGATTTTGGTCATGTCTCCTTTTTCCATGTCGGCTGAAGGAAGCCAACAATCTCCGGCCATCGAACACGGTGAAAGCAGTGAACATCAAGAAGCCCCCATGGAAGAATATGTTCATGTCGCAGCGCATACCGCTTTACAACTCGGGGTGATTATCTTTTTAGCGATGCTGTCAAAACGGCTGTGTGAGATGGTAGATCAACCAAGTGTCATTGGATTTATTTTAGCAGGGATTTTGATCACCAATTTATTCCCGATTATTCCAGGCTTAAGTTATATTTTTCCCCGCGATCCGGCATCGGGGCTTGTGGTTGGAGAATCGTTGTGGGTCATTGCTCAGATCGGAGCAATTATTCTTCTTTTCCTGATCGGTTGTGAGGTGGATTTTGAAAAAGTCAAAAGGGTTGGAATGAGAGCGGCCGGTATTGCCATCGGTGGGATTTTCCTGCCATTTGTTGGTGGTGCTGCGGCTATGTTTTATTACTATAACGAGGGTCTTCCTCAATCCCTGTTCATGGGGGCGGTCTTTACGGCGACAAGCGTCGGTATATCCGCCAAGGTTTATTCCGAATTAGAGATGCTTGATACGGAAGAAGGTTTGGCCGTGCTTATTGCAGGGATTGTCGATGATGTCGGGGGTTTACTTGTATTATCTGCGGT
>CAZXSQ010000330.1:0-1768 GCA_964643335.1 uncultured bacterium | reverse complement strand
TCGCTGCTACGTCGGGAGCGGGAGATGCCGGTAATCCTTTTGTAACTGTTCTTTCAATCGGTGTAAAAGCTTTGCTGTTTCTGGGGATTCTGGTTGGTGTCGGTAAAGCGATTTCCTTCAAAATATCCGACTTTTTTGTGAACGGTTTTGGTAAAGAAACCGCTGCGGTTATTTTAACTGCCTTTTGCCTGATAATCGCCGCTATAGCGGAAAGCCAATTTAAACTGGCCATGATTGTGGGTGCAGCAGCCACCGGGATGGTGGTTTCCGGAACAAGAATTGGACATATTCTTGAAGATTTT
Source organism: uncultured bacterium (assembly GCA_964643335.1). GTDB lineage: Bacteria > Hinthialibacterota > Hinthialibacteria > Hinthialibacterales > Hinthialibacteraceae > CAZXSQ01. The sequence continues at coordinate 1,466 of CAZXSQ010000330.1, read as the reverse complement.
TTGAAAAGGCCGGAAGTTTTGTTGGCACCCGTATTCTTTGTGGTCATGGGGATGCTGGTTGATCTTCAGCATGTCACTAATTTTGAAACGATACTCATGGCAATCATCATGAGCATTATTGCCATTATTGGAAAAGTGGTTGGCTGCGGTTACCCGGCCAAACTAGCCGGGTTCAGTAATCCCGAGAGTTTGAGAATTGGGATTGGTATGAACAACAGAGGGGAAGTCGGTTTGATTGTGGCCGGTATTGGATTCGCCTTGGGAGTATTCGATTCACGTTTGTTGGCTGTGGCCATCATCGTGATTCTGGTTACGACAATCCCTACACCTTCTTTGCTGAAGAAACTGAGCCAGGCAGCCGTTCAATTAAGAGAAAAAATGTTCAAGTTTGAGAATTTAACGGGAGCATTACGATCCTTGTATATCGAAAATTTCATGAAGGCGGGATATAGCCACGGATTTCAAGCGGTAGATTTTAGCTCGTCCGGCATACATGAACTGGTCAACGAAGATCTCAACGCCAGAATTTCTCTGACGGAAACGGAGAACGGATTGCTGATTGATTCCGACCGCTGCGAACATATCCTCCCCACCATCATGAGTGAGACTAAAGAGCATATTATGGAGATGATTGAGGAAGTGTGAGGTGGGGGGATTTTTGGTCTGTTCATAAGGATTGAACCAAGAAGGCTCGAATTATTTCACGAAAGCACGAAAATTTTTTCGTGGTTTTCATGGCTTTTCGTGATTTCGTGGTTCAAGGTAAAGGTAATTGTGTTGGATGGAATGAGTAGTTTGAACCAAATTGTCTGAATCTGGATTGGCCAAGATTGAAGGATGACCAGGATGGATAATCAGCAGTTAGTAGCATTAGTGTCTTAAAATAACAAGTGAGGGGCGATAAGGATGTTCCATCTTATATGCGATACTCAGAAGTGAATTAGCTGCTATTACTGATATTTGGTAAATGTAGGGATGTTTGAAGGATAATTTATTTTATAAATATAAATAACTTTATTATCTATTGTAAATAAATAATCTCCATACTTGACGGGCGCACTCATAAATTGCCCAGTTTCCATCTTCCAACGTTCTTGTGGATACATCCCCTCCCACTCAAGCAAATGAAAAGTCAGGCCACCATTATAATGCGTCAGATAAAAGTCGTCTTTTAAATGTAAAATGTGACTGAGGCGAACATCAAGATCCGTCGTCTCTATTACAGTCGGTGAAAGAGGTTCTATGCAATCAAAAATTTTTAGTCTAACTGTAACCTGATACGTTGGTTCCCATCTAAGGCTATTCATATAAAGATATCGGCCTATTTTTATCATTGATCCTATATCCGGAACCGGAATTGTCTGAACAATTGCCGGTTGATCAATTTTTGCCAAATCAATGACAAATAATTGGTATCCGTTCACACATTACAATAGCAGATAGAATTCAGCAAAAATAAGTTAGAT
>CAZXSQ010000329.1:3533-8134 GCA_964643335.1 uncultured bacterium | reverse complement strand
ATGACAAACGCCGCAATGAGGACAATAATTGCCAGTGTTTCAGGCGTCATAAATCTTTTTGTTCCTTTTTCTCCAGTTCCATTCCACCGACTGGTTTTGGGTATTTAAAATGATAAAAACAATAAATTAAGTTAAGAATACCGGTAATTATTAAAACCAGGTAAAACCATCCCCGGTTCAGATGTTCGAAACCGGGCATTTTTGACCCTAATGAAAAAGCGCGATAACTCACTAGAAAACCGCCGATCACCAGCACTGTTAATGAGAAAACACCAATAAGAAATGTAGAAATATAATCGAGCACCAGCCGCACTTTAGGCGGATACATTCGAACCAGTGCATCTACCCCTAAATGCGCACGCATGCGAAAAGCCAGCGCACTGCCCAAAATGCCTATCCAAATCAACAATGTTTGCGATGATGTGTTGACCGGAGCGGATAAATTAGCCACTAAATCCATCAGGCCTTCCAGTATTCCACGCACATAGACATACTTTTTCTTCGATATATCCGCCTCGTCTGTCTCATCCATGTCGGTTTCAATGGTTTTCAGTAGACCACTGGCCACAGGCTGCACGGCGGCATTCAGAACAATCTCGGCAGTGATACTGAATACCATGGCCACAACCAGAATCAGCAGTACAGTGGTCAGGGATTTGTCCAGGAGTTCAAAGAAACGATTCAAGACAGCTCCTTTCGGGATGGAAATGCTGTTGGTTTCATAAAAGGTGGTTTTAGTCTACGGCACGAATTCTTTCGACATATTCCATTATTTCTGTCCCTTCGAATTCGTCATAAATGGGCTTTGTCGCTTCTCTAAATGCTTCTTTGCTGTCCAAATAGGTAAAGGTTACCCCTTCCGCCTTCATTTTTTCGATCTGTTCCTGATTGTCTTTTTTCCATAATTCTTTCTGGAATTCCTTGGCAACCTGGGCCGATTCCATGATGATATTCTGCTCTTCTGTTGTCAGTTGATTCCAGCGCCGGGCGCTCATCAATAAAATATCCGGAATACAGACATGTTCATCGAAAATGTAATACGGAGCGACTTTGTAATGCCGTTGCGTATAATAGCTGGGAATGTTATTTTCCGCTCCTTCGACCACTCCTGTATCAAGGGCGGTATATAACTCGGCGAAGGCGATTTGCTGCGGAGAAGCCCCCAGTGTTTCCACCAGTTTCTGCATCATGACGCTTTTTTGCACTCGAATTTTAATCCCCTTCAAGTCTGCAGGAGATTCTACTTTTTTCTTGGTATAGAATGAGCGGGCGCCAGCGTCGAAATAACAGATTCCTTTAAGATTCTGATCGATGGCCATATCCAAGAGTTCATCGCCGATTTCACCATCAAGTACTTTCCACATATGTTCAGCATCACGAAACAAATATGGAAGTGAGTAGACTTTGGCCAATTCCGTTTTGGTTTCGAGAATGGTAGAGGAAATTTTGGTGAAAGCGTCAGCGTCGTTACTGACATTGTCACATAATTCCTGCTCGTTTCCCAAAGTCCCGCCGGGCTGTATTCGTATAACGATATTTCCATTACTTCGGCGCTCGGCCTCTTCGGCAAACTTTTCCAAAGCTTTGTGAACCGGGTGATCCGTATTCAATACGTGGGGCAAACTAAAAACGTGCTTATCTTGATTTTGACCGTCTCCACCGCAAGATACCATTATCATCAAGACCGGCAGGACAATGAGGTTAAAGAAACAAAGTGGTTTTTTCATTGTACATCTCTCTTTTCGATTATTAGGATTTAGTTAATTTATAGATGTTGCAAAATATGACATAAACAAGCAGTTATTTAATAAAAGATCAAGGGATTATATCAAAATAAACATATTACAGTAACTTCAATGAGTTTATCTATTCCTTGGATTTCCTGCCAAGCAAGCAGTGTACTTGCTTAAATCAAAGAAAATCTTCCCTCTGAGGTGTAAAAACATCAAAAATCTTCCCGGCTTCCAAAGCTACTACACCGTGAGGTACATTGGGGCTGGTATAATAGGTATCACCCGCTTCCAGAATTTCTTTTTGCCCGTCGATCTCCAATTCGAATTTCCCTTGGACTACATAGCCGATCTGTTCATGAGGGTGACTGTGAACTTCACCGATTCCGCCTTTTTTGAATGTGAATTCCACAGCCATCAAATGGCCGCTTGCTGCCAGTATTTTACGTTCGACTTGTGGTGAAAGGCTCACACTTCTAGCGGATTCTTGCTTGATAATCATGTTTTTCTCCTTTCCCTTCTGTCAATCCTATGGTTAAATACCATTAAATCTATTAAAAGCACTGCATTTAATCAATACGATACGACAGGTATGGATTGTGAATTTAAATAATAAATACTCCCGATTCACTTTTTGTTGGTTTTCTGTATAATAATGAAATAAATATTTGTGAAAACGTTAGAGAAAGGTAGTTTGATAAAATAGGTTGATAACTACATCATTCCACCTGAATATCCAATCCCCAAAGCAGAAGGTTTGCGGCGGTAAAAAATCGCGGCAAACCAGCTCTTGCTTTTACATGTATAAAGGCTATACTATGATGCTGAAGGTGGGGATTTTCCCCGCCTTTTTTACGTCATCCGATCCTGTCTCTCCATAGGGCTAAAACTTAAATAAGCCTTTTGGCGATGGCGGGGAAATTGTGTATCGGTCAAGATACGGAGCGAATTTATGTCAAAAGAGATATTGGATATACTGAAAAGAATCAGTCTCGAGCGAAATATTCCGGTTGATACCTTATATGATGCCCTTGAGTCGGCGTTGATATCGGCTTCCAAAAAAATGCTTCCACCCGAAGTGGATGTTGAAGAGGCTGAATTCGATCGGGAATCGGGAGAATTTCGCATCTATGCGAATATGGAAGTCGTCGAAGAAGTGGAAGACGAATACACGGAAATTTCACTTGAGGAAGCAAGGGCTTATGTGGACGACGTCCAGGTGGGAGAACAATTGGTTATAGACATGACCCCGCCTGATTTCGGACGCATCGCTGCCCAAAGCGCAAAGCAGGTCATTACGCAGCGAATACGGGAAGCCGAACGAGAAGTCATCTATGATCGATACAAAAACCGGACAGGGGATTTAGTCGCAGGCACAGTTCAACGGTATGATCGGGGAAATGTGATCATTGACTTGGGAAATGCTGAGGCATTACTTCCCAGCAAGGAACAGCCGCAGGGTGAACGGTATCGTTATGGAGAACGCATTAAGGCTGTCATTTCCGAAATCCGAAAGCCCACTAAAGACGCGCAGATTATTCTTTCACGGACCGTGCCTAAATTAGTCAGTAAATTATTTGAGCAGGAAGTGGCTGAGATTCGCGATGGCATTGTGTCCATTCGCTTGGTTTCCAGAGAACCGGGGAAACGCAGTAAGATTGCTGTTCTTTCTTCGGATAACGATGTCGATCCCGTCGGTGCTTGTGTGGGCATGAAAGGCTCTCGTGTGCAGATGGTCGTGCAGGAACTGAGAGGAGAGCGAATCGATATTGTTGAATATAGCGATGATAAACGTCGCTTTGTCGCTAATTCGCTGAAACCAGCCAATATCGAAAGTGTCGAATTGGATGAAGCCAACAACCGCGCGCTTTTGGTTGTCCGGGATGAGGAATTAGCCTTGGCGATTGGTAAAAATGGATTGAACGCTAAATTGGCCTCTGAACTGACCGGGGTAGAAATTGATATTATTTCCGAATCCCAGTTGAGTGCTCGGGAGGCTAAAGCCAGAGATGAATTGCTTAAATTGCCGTCGATGAAAGACTCCCTAGTCGATGCTTTCTTGAGTAAAGGTATAATAAGCTTTAAAGATATAACCCAAAGTGGGATTGTGGGATTGACTCAAATCGAAGGTGTGGATAAAGCAGCGGCTAAACAAATCTTGAGCGAAGCGGAACTGCTGGTTGCTGGAAAAGAATTTGTTGAATCCAAACAAAAAGAAATTGCCGCTAAAAAATCGGAAGAATCTGAACTGGCGGTTGCCAGTCCATTAGAAGAAGAGAGGGAACCTTCGGAAACCGAAGTGGAGCCATTGGCTGAAACCGTTTCCGAAAATCTTGAGACGCCAGCCCAGGAAGAGGAAGTATCTGAACAACCTATGGAAACCGCTTCTGTTGAGCCGAGAGATACAGACAAGACTCATGTAGAAGAAGAAACCAAGGAATTGGAAGAAAACGGTACAAACGACTCTTCTCAAGAAAAGGAAACGGATTTATCAGAAGAAACGGTAGGAAATATAAAAAGCGATGAAGATGAAATCGTGGAAAATAAGGAGACGTCTACCGTGTGATAAGTAAAATGAAAGTAAATGATTAGTCGTACTTGGGATGTTTCTTCCCAAGGGGGTGTTAATAGGTATGAGAATAAATCAAATAGCTCGAAAACACGGGCTCGAGAACAAAACAATTATTGAATACTTAGAATCAATCGGTGTGCATGGTAAAAGCCATAGTTCGTCATTGGATGATGGAACAATAGAACTTTTACTTCAACATTTTGGAAAATTGGAGAAGGAAAAGAAACCTGCGCCTAAAACCAATCGAAAATTCGCAAAAATCCGGCGTCCTAAGGGTTGGAAACCTGCACCAAAACCAA
>CAZXSQ010000329.1:0-3523 GCA_964643335.1 uncultured bacterium | reverse complement strand
GATGGAACGATAGAACTGCTACTCGGTCATTTCAATAAACTGGACTCGGAAGCAGAGGCGGAAAAAGAAGAATCGGAGCCCAGAATCACGAACAAGAGATTCGCGAAAATAAGAAGACCGAAAGGGTGGAAACCTGCGGCAAAACCGTCGGCAGAGGAACCTAAGCCAGGGAAAATCCCCCAAGCGAAAGAAGAACCGGTTCCTGAAACCAGAATCGGGGAACCGCCGCAGGAACCTGAAACTGTAAAAACTGAACCTAAGGAAGAACGCGAACCGGTTACGCCGATTGAAGAAAAACCCCAAGTGGAGGAATTCCAAAAGCAAACTGCTGCTCCTAAACCTGTACAAGAGGAACCACCTGTCAGAGAAACTCCCCCAATAGAGGAGAAAACAGAAGCGGTTCAACCTGAAACACCTCCCCAGTCGGATAAAGCCGCTGCAAAGAAGAAAGAAAAGAAGACAGCTAAACGGTCTAGTAAACAAGCGGCGAAGAAAGAAAAACTCAAACTGGTTCAGTTGGAAACTGAACCACCGGAGAAAAAGGAACACGAATTTATTATTGAAGCTCCTGCGTTAGATGCAAAACAGTTCGAAGAGGAAAAAACTAAAAAATCCGAGATTAAGGAAGCAAAAGAACCGGAATATATAAATAAACGGGATAAGGACAATGCCATCCGGCGTGAAATTCAAAAATTGAAAATAAAACAAAAACGCCAGGAAGGAGACGAAGAGACCAAAACGGTATCTGTCATTCGTCCTGAACGCCGGCGAGAACCTGTAGTTAAAGGTAAAGGAAAACGGGCCTGGAAAAGAGAAAAGAGAGAACGGCGAGAAATGCAACTAGCCGCTGAAGAAAAGAAAAAACAATTGGAAAAAACAGTGTTGAAGGTTCACGACGCAACAACGGTCGCCGATGTGGCCAATGGCTTAGGGATTCCTGCAAACGAGTTGATTCAACAATTGATTGGAATGGGCGTGATGGCCACGATCAATCAGCGGCTTGATTACGAAACGGTACAGGTTATAGCCGATGAATACGGTTTTCAGGTTGAACAGGTAGATCTGTTTGACAGTGATATCTTTTCTCAGTTATGGGAAGAGGATACCGATGAATCCCGAATGATTTCGCGCCCGCCGGTGGTAACGATTATGGGTCACGTGGATCACGGGAAAACCAAGTTGTTGGATGTCGTTCGGAAATCGGATATCGTCTCTCAGGAGGCGGGTGGCATTACCCAGCATATTGGAGCCTATTATGTTATGAGTCCTTCCGGCGATCTGGTATTCTTGGATACTCCCGGGCACGAAGCTTTTACGGCTATGCGCGCCCGCGGCGCCATGGTGACAGATTTGGTCATTCTAGTGGTCGCGGCTACAGAAGGGGTTATGCCCCAAACTATTGAAGCTATTCACCACGCGAAAGCAGCAAATGTGCCGATTATTGTGGCTGTCAATAAGATGGACCTTGAAGGGGCGAATCCCGATCAATTAAAGCATCAATTGTCTGCCCACGGATTGATTCCTGAAGATTGGGGCGGTGATACGGTCATGGTTCCCATCTCTGCAAAGCAGGAAACAGGAATCGATGAGCTGCTCGAAGCGGTATTACTTCAATCTGAACTTCTTGAACTGAAAGCCGATCCGGAGTGCCGCGCCCGGGGGACGATCATTGAAGGTAAATTAGAACAGGGAAGAGGTTCAGTTGCCACTGTGCTCCTGCAACACGGTACCCTGAGGATTGGTGAGCCATTTGTTACTGGAGTATATTCCGGCCGTATTCGTGCAATGCAGAATGATAAAGGTGAAAGTATGGATGAAGCCGGTCCATCCACACCGGTTGAGATTTTGGGGCTTGAAGATGTTCCCAGCGCCGGAGACCCATTCATCGTGGTTACGGATGACGCCCAAGCTAAACAAATCAGTACCCGATTGCAGCAAATTCAGCGCGAACGCGAATTGCGTCGGATTCAACACGTTACTCTGGAAGACCTCCATACACAAATTGAAATGGGCGCGGTAAAAGAGTTGCGCCTGATTGTAAAAGGTGATGTTCAAGGTTCGGTGGGGGCATTATGTGAAAGTATCAATAAGATTGAAAGTGAGAAAGTACGGATCGAGATTATCCACAGCGGTGTCGGTTCCATTACCGAATCCGATGTGATGCTGGCCTCCGCCTCAAATGCGCTGATAATCGGATTCAATGTCAGACCTCAGCCACAAGTTATGGAACTGGCTAAACGGGAACATGTAGAAATCGGTCTCTACCGAATTATTTACAACGTGATCACCGATATCAAGAAAGCCATGACCGGAATGCTGGACAAGACCTTTCAAGAAAGAGTTCTTGGTCGAGGAGAAATCCGGGAAGTGTACCGTCTCTCGAAAGGGATTAGCATCGCCGGTTCCTATGTCCAAGATGGCCGCTTTCTCCGGAATGCGCCAATCCGCTTGCTGAGGGATTCCGTGATCGTTCATGAAGGCCGTTTATCCTCACTCAAGCGCTTCAAAGACGATGTCCGGGAAGTGCAATCCGGATATGAGTGCGGGATTGGACTTGAGAAGTTTAATGATATCCGGGTAGGAGATGTTGTCGAATGTTATCAGTTGGAAGAAGTCGCCCCATCTTTATAAACTCTAGACAATTTTTCTTTCAACACACAAATGAAAACCGATGTTTGTTGGTATACTTGAAATCTCTCTTCATATACCAGGTGCTAATTCATTGAAGGCGAAGCGTAAAGTCATTAGCAGCCTGAAAGACCGCATCAAACGCCAGTTCAATGTATCTCTGGCCGAAACCGAAGGCCAAAACACCTGGCAGCGATGTACCTTGACCTGCTCCATAGTGGCTGCTCAACATAAGGCAGTGGAGAGGGAATTTCAACACATTCTTGATTTAATTGATGTGGAAACGGCTGTGGAAATCACTGATCACTGGATTGATTTTTGTTGACACGTTTCCTTATTTCTCGTCAGAAAAGTAATCCCTTTTATGAAAACGAATTTATGATGGCTTATGACACAGAAAAAATATTATCGCATTGCGCAAGTGAATCGCTTGCTGAAAGATGAAATTGCAAGTCTCCTCCTTATGGAACTTGAAGATGATAGATTAAAACAATTAACAGTCACTGAAGTGCGCACTTCTAAGGATTTAAGTCACGCCGTTGTTTTCGTTACAACGGGGGGTGAAGAATACCGGAAATTATGTATGGAAGCGGCGCAGCGCTCAGCCGGATATATCCGGAAACAGCTGTATTCTCGTTTGCGCCTGAAACATATTCCTTTCTTGGAGTTCCGCTATGACGAGTCGCTCGACCGGGCTGAGCGGATATTTGAAAAATTGGAACATATTCAGACGGAAGTCGATGATGATAACTTTTAATTCTTGTAGAATCCCTGTGAACTGAGACGAGGTTGTCTCAAAACTATGTTAGATGAGGAATATGCCACAACATAGGAGGAGGAGCAAACACATAGGTTTGCCCCTACCATATGTAGGGTTAGACCTATGTGTCTAACC
>CAZXSQ010000328.1:6484-8151 GCA_964643335.1 uncultured bacterium | reverse complement strand
CTTCAGTGGGTTCATCAAGGGCTCCTAAAAGATGAAGCAAGGTGGATTTGCCTGATCCCGACTCACCGGTTACGACAACGAACTCGTTTCTATAAACTTGAAAATCCAGTCCCTTTAATACTTGAAGGGCAACATCTCCGGTATAATACGTTTTTTTAAGACGGCGGCATTCCAACAAAATGTCCACCTGGTTTTGTGAATTCATGTATCATCCCTCAATCTTAAATCAAGCAGCCGTTGCAGTTCATTTAATTTTGATCGCAGGCGGGCTTTTCTATTTGCGTCGTTTAGGCGTACAGCCAATTCCAGCGCCTGTTGATAGTGCTCTCTGGCTTTTAATGGCCGGTTCAACTGCCGAAAATAAATGTCTCCCAGGCTTTCATGAGCATCGGGCATATTTTTATTGATATCTAACAGTTGCTGATATACCTGGGCTGCCGCTTCATATTGATTGAACTGTTTCTGATAAATCATACCAATATACCAGCGTGAATGCAGATGCTCAGGATTATTGGCGAGTTCAGCATGGAAATGATCCACGGCTTCCTCATACTCACCCAAGTAATAATCAACAAGACCGGCTAAATATTGCGTTTCATCCCGCATTGGATCAATCAGAAGCAGCACTTTTGACTGGCGCTGGGCTAAAGTATACCGTTTTTCTTCAATATAGATCATTCCCAAAATGTGATACAACTCGGGAATGCAAAATGTCTCTTTCGCTCTCTCCAGGTAATCCACGGCACGTTTCCGATAATCAATGCCGAAGTTGGATGCATAAAACAAATAATAAGTGCGACCCGATTCAAATAAAATTTCACCGTCTCCAGGATACAATTGGGAAGCTCGTGCAAAATTTTCTTCGGCCAAACGCAAATTGCCCAATTCTTTTTGCGGATTTCTTGTAAGCATGGCCGCTTCAGGAGCAAAAGTTCTCCCTGCTTTCCTTAAATGCGAAGCGGCAAAATGCCTGGGGATCATTTCAAAACCAATTAAAAATAGTGCCACAATACATATGACCACACCCCATCTTGTTATGGAAGGAAGAGTGAGTAATTTCGAATCCGGACTCGCTTCCCGAATAAAATGAATAATGCCTCCAACTCCCAAAGCAAAAAATATGGCACTTGCGGGAAGATGCAGTGGAAAATCATACAAACACTGAAAAGCGGTTTGTGCCACGATGGCAATACTGCCGCCGAGAAGAATCTTGGATCTTTTGGTCAGCTGTTCGATAAACAATAGCCAAATAGCACGAATTAGAAGCGAAAGACCGATAAGGATCAACAGTGCGTATCCCACAAATCCCCATTCGGCTAAATACTGTAGATAATCGTTGTGAGTGTAATCCGCGCGGATTGTGTTCATGTGCCGGGTAACTTGCTGAATGCGTTCCACTTCACTATGCTGAGCTGTTTCGTAAACCGTTTCCAGAAAACGCGGCGCGAAACGCCCATGCCCGAGTCCCCAAATAGGCTTCTCACTCCACATGTTCAAGGCGGCGAACCACAATAATGGCCGTGTACGAAGACTGGCGTCGCGGAAAGTAAAAGCATGATAAAACCGTTTTCCAACAGCATGAAGAGGTCCTCCGCCTCGCCAGGCTTCAAACCCATACACCGAGAATAAAAGTCCTAACACGATCAATCCATAAATCGCAATCCTTT
>CAZXSQ010000328.1:3584-6474 GCA_964643335.1 uncultured bacterium | reverse complement strand
ATATGAAAAACCTGTCTCCAACCACCAAATTGATTTATTGCATAGATAGGCATCAAAATCCCGAATAAAATCGCCGTAAATCCTAAACTTATCCATATCCCTCGCGTAAATGTATATACCAGGGTATAAACCAGCGTGATAATGTATATTAAAATGATTGCCCGGCACCATTTGCGTTTAGCTATCCATAGTAAGGTCACCAGCCAGATCAATACCATCGAGCCGTAACTGGCATAATAATTTGGATTCCCCAGTGTATTCCAGATGATCCCGCGATCTTCCCCAACCAATTCGTTTTGCCATTTCCATCCTTCCGGCAAATAGATATCCACTCCAAACGTTTCCCCTACGGCGTAAACCAACGTAAATAATTGAGTAAATACGCCTATCCAGATCAATCGCTGAAAGAACATAGCATTTTTACAGGTATAAGCAACCAATAAAGCATATAGAAAAATCGCTGTGGGCTGCAAAGCCTTATCTAAAGCAAATTCATGGACCGGATCAAATAAAGCGCGAACCAAGATATAGAGAATGAATAATAGAATAACCAGTGTCTGTAAATGAACGGTTACCGGTTTTCGATGATGATATAAAATTGTGGGAATGGTAAAAAATGCGGACAGGAGTACTCCAAATTCAAAAATACGGAACTTGCTCTCCGGTCCGGCTCCGACCAATATACCGAAATCAATAAGCACCGGTACCAGCAGCAGTAAAGCAGCGATGAATATATAATTCGTCTCCTGGGAAAGGCTAATCCATTTTTTCATATTTTAGTTGTTCGTAAAATTTAATGGTTTTTCCCGCAATTGAATTCCATGAGAAATGGTTCAACACATCTTCTCGCGCTGCATGTCCCAGTTGCTGAATCATTTGTGGATTATGCAGTAAAGCAATCAACGCATCCGCCAAAGCTTGTTCATCATGCGGTTCAATCAGAATCCCGGTCTTTCCATCTTGTATCACTTCAGGTATACCGCCTATTTTGGCCGCCACAACCGCTTTACTCAATGCCAGAGCCAGCATCAATACTCCACTTTGATCGATCTGACGATAGGGAAGCGTAACAACCGACGCCGTAGAAAATATTTTAGGAATTTCTTCATCCGGTATATATTCCAGCCGAGTATCCACACTGTCCTTTAAATGAAAAGTATCAATCATTTCTGCATAACGGTCAAACGGCTCTAAAGGTTGGCCCACAATACGCAAGCGAGCATCTGGAATATTTTGTTTGACAATATTTAAAGCCCTGATAAGTGTATCTAAACCTTTGTAAGGACGAATATTTCCGAAGAACAGGATGGTGTTGCTTTCCTCGGATGAGCTTACTGAAATTTGTTCCACATCCAGAAAACTGTATTCTGCATGTGGAATTATGGTGCTTTTCGGTTGGATTTTAGGGAAAATACGGCTGAATTCCTCGCGCGTGTAATGGGTATGGTATATAAGCCCATCCATTTTTTGATAAATTTCTCTATAAATTTGGACTTCGTTTGTACCGGTATCGTGTGGCAGGACATTATGAACGGTAAAAACCCAAGGAATTCTTTTCTTTGGAATAAATCGCATTAAATGCAGCAGAAGTTTTGGATGGGTAGTACTTTGCCAGTGGACTATATCCGCCTCTTTATGAATTTTTATACATTGTTTTAAAACCGATAGCGGATTGGTTTTAACTCCACTGAAAACACGTCTTACCTGAACTGTTTCCGGTAGAGGACGGTCTACCCATCGCTTGCCCGTCAAAATTTCACAGTGTATACCACATTCTCCAATTGCACGGACTAGTCCATAGGTGTAATGAGCGATGCCTCCTCTTCCTGAGGGTTCAATAAGAAACACGTTCACTGTTTAACTCGCAACTGATCGATAAATATTCAATGTCTCTTTGGCTGCCTTATCCCAAGAGAATAATGCGGCTCGTTGAATACCTTTCTGAGCCCATCTTTCTCTGTCTGGAGCTTTCCATAAACGTTCCATAGCTGCTATCCATTCATCTTCATTCCAGCCATCTATCAAGAGCCCTGAGCCGCCCACTACTTCCGGTATGGAAGAATGCCTTGGCGCAATGACTGGTGTTCCACAAGCGAGGGATTCTAGCCCGGGAAGCCAAAATCCTTCATACAGCGGTGTAAGTATAGAAAACTCAGCGGCTGCATAATATAAACGCATTAATTCTAAATCATCCACATAGCCTTTAAAAATAACTCTATCCTGCAAATTAAGCGCTTCATAGGTTTCAAATATTTCATCATACAGCCAGCCTTTTTCTCCGATAATGACAAGTTTGGCCTCTGCTTTTGATTTTTTTTGCCAACCGTCAAATATTTTGAAGAGGAATGGGTAATTTTTTCGCGGTTCCAATGTTGAAACAGCCAAGATATAGCCCTTCTCCAGTCCCGTTTCTTTCCGAAAGGTGTTTAACTTATCATTATTTTCTATCGGCCTGTATTCCGGCGCAGCGGCTTCATATACTCTTGTCACCTTGTTCTCCGGTATACCTAGTCTTTCTATGACATCCTGCCGTGTGTTGTCAGAAACCGTAATGATATGGTCGGCTTGTCTTGCCATCATTGGAACTATGCTGTTCCAAATCAGCCGTGATAAAAACTCTTTTTGCTCAGGATAGAGCATTGGAGATATATCATGCACAGTAAAAACAGTAGGACTGTGATACAATAATGGAATACCCTGTCCTGGACTATGAAGCAGGTCAATGCCTTGTCTTTTGCATATAGAGGCTAGGCGTGTTTGTACCCATACATGAGTACTCGACGGTTCATTCAACACATGCCGCAGCTGGCTGGGAAGGTCCATTTTCGGCAGGGGCTGGTTATATAAGAGAGCGAATTCTTCATCTCCTTCTTGTTGGGCAAGTGCTCGA
>CAZXSQ010000328.1:0-3574 GCA_964643335.1 uncultured bacterium | reverse complement strand
AACATTCAATCCCTATTCTCACTGCAAGTTCTCCATTTTTATTGTTGGACTGTGAATTTTGGGTGATACTTAGTAAAATTTGAAGAGGTTGAACTCAATTTAGTTATTTTTATTATTCATTATAAAAAATTTTACATAATTCTAGGATTCATATGTTATTTTCAATACTGAATATTTTTATCACTGTGATCATTGTTGTCCTTTTTGTCCGGTTTTTCGTGGAACGTTATCAGTTCTACGGATTCGGTCCAATTATGGTATCGGTGATTCGTGTTTCCGAAATGATTATCCGGCCTGTCAAGGACATTCTTCCACGAGGCGCCCTGGCACTTCGTGATCATTTGCCATTGGTCGCGATTGTCGTGGTGCTTGTAATTCGTGGTTTTTTTATTTGGATATTCGGACCGGGATTTACGTATCCTTTCCGCTTTACCAATAACATTACCCTCATTAATGCAATGGCGATTAGCTTGACAATGGGTGTTTTGCTTTTGGGAGAAATGCTGATCGCTTTTCTTTTTGCCAGTTTTATGATTTCCCGCCGTGGAATCAACATGTACGGCAACGGAGCCTTCGTTTGTTTCAAGGAAAAAACATTCACGATTTTCAATTTTACCAGAAAATTTGTGAAAACCGATAATTTAACCTGGCTCTTTTTAATTAGCAGCGGTGCGATTCTGCTGATGACTTCTGTGCTTACTGGATTTACGAATTTATCTTTTCTAATGGGAGGCAGGGCCTATCAAATCAGCCTGCTTATTGCCTTCTTTGAAATCATCTCCGTATTAATGAATCTTTACTTCATTGTACTTATACTCGCCATTCTGTCGACTTGGATCGGTGCCGATCAATACAGTGCGGCATTGCAGATTATCCGTTCGATGTCCGATCCCTATCTGGATATTTTCCGGCGGCTTTTCCCTTGGGCGCGAATCGATTTTATCGATTTATCCCCTATATTTGCATTTATTTTATTGAATCCGATCGGAACATACATTTTGGCGAGCATCAAGTTCTCTTTACTCCAAATGATCATTTCCCAAGGCGCTCAGGGAATTCCTGCCATTCCCCCGGAAGATGGCGGCATACGAATTTAATACGACTAAGTATAACGTTCAATTTTCTTCAGCCGGATCATTTGAAGTGAACATCTGGAAGCATCAAGAAAAGAAAGTAAGGTATTTTTCATTTTTTGCTTCACGTTGAATCAAGACCGCTAATTCGAGCGCGTGGTAATCTCCCCAGAGCGATGATTCTCCATTTGGAACTTTATGGCCAGTGGGAATATAATCCCAACCGTTAGGACGATGATAAACGGAATGGAGAATAAGCCCTTGATGATTTTCATCTGTGGATAAATACGGTTCATTGAAAAGCGTTTCGGCAATTTTTAAACCCGCTTGATAATATTTAGTTCCATCTTCACTTGAAGAAGTTTTCGATGACAAAAATTTGCCAAGCCGTGTCAATCCTTGAGCGGCTATGGCAGCGGCAGAACTGTCAACCGGTTCATGAACATTATAAGGATTGGATGCTTGTGACGTGTAATCTCCCATCTGAGCCAATCCGGGAGCCCCGGTATCCCAATACGGAACTCCATCGGTGCACGAGTTGTCAATGTAGAAGTCGGCAGTCGCCATCGCCGCTTCTAAAAATTCGGCGATAATGGCTTCTTTGCCTCCAACTCCCTCCAGTTCTTCGTTTGAAAACGTATCAAGGAGCTCCAATTGTTCTGCAAATCCTGTGATTGCCCACGCCAGGCCCCGCGTCCAAGTGGAAAAGGGAGAGTACCCCTGCTGGCTGTTAGGACACCTGAATCGCCCATCGTTGCAATTGAAAATTGCTTCGTGAGCCGTGCGCCCGCGAATGTCGAAAGTGTCACGCCCGGTGCCATAATAGATGTTGTATCGCGCTGTGTTTCGAGCGTGATGGATTAATCGCTCGAGTAATGAAACGGTTTCATCATGTTCGCTCATCAACACATGCCCGAGACGATGTGCCAAACCGACTACCCGAAGAGTTCGTATCGTATCCACAAATAACGAATGTGGGCCATTGAACGAACAGATATATCCAAACCCATTATCGGTTTTGAACCAGCGGGATGCCTGGACGGCACCGGATGTCTTGAGAGCCATTTCGTAAAAATTCAATTCCCATTCATTGGACTCTATCCGGCCTTCCAGCATAAGCCGCCGTAAATTTCCGTAGGTGGAAATATTGTTGAAACCATGATCGTGGACACCGGTGTGAGTCACATGGGGAGCCATGAAGTCCAGCGTATTCTTCCGCCCGAGTTCAAGAAATTGAGACTCGCCGGTGGCATCGAACTGCAGCAAAGCCGCTCCATATTGAAAACCTTGTGTCCATTCCGTCCACCCTCGCGTGGTGTATTTGCCTTGAATAGTATAAACCGGGGTACCTTGCGAAGAATCCCAGTTTGCTTCGATAGAAAGAATCTTTTTGGCTGAAAGTTCAAATAAATGATCAATATTCTTTTGCAATTCCGCCGGTTTCAAGGTTGAATCTATTATCATTATGTACACTCCATACAAAACTCATCAGAATAAGGTAAAAGAATCATTCGATTATACTCCCATTCTTTTTAATATACATCATTGTCAAAACAGATGAAGATAAGGATAGTATAAAGAAAAGTGAAAAATCTCTTGGCACGGATTCAAGTTTATATATATTTTTATCGCTCTTGTGAGATCAATGCAATTTTGTGAGCAGCATCACTCAACTCATCGATTCGGTGAGCAGCACTGACAGATAATCTCAAACGCGCTGTTCCTTCCGGAACCGCCGGTGGACGAATGGCAATGGATACAATTCCTTCTTCCTGCAACTCTTCGGAAAATTTGACTGCTTTTTCAGATTCTCCCACTTCGATAGAAACGATTGGCGTGGGTGAATTATCGATTTTGATTTTATGTTTTTTTAATGATTCCCTTAAAGCGTGTATGGATTTGTGCAGGGATTCCATTAATTTGGGTTCAGAGCGGATATGCTGGATGTTGAAATGAGCCAATCCTGCCAAAACCGGAGAAAGAGCGGTTGAATAGATAAATGACCGGCAGTAGTTAATCAGATAATCGATCAGGTTTTCCGAAGCGCAAACAAATCCCCCTTGACTGCCAATGGCTTTGCTCAAGGTTCCCATAAGAATGACGTGATCTTCCCACTTTAAATTATAATGAGACCAACCGCCAGAACCTTCTTTGCCAAGAACACCGGTAGAATGCGCTTCATCGACAAGCAGCAAGGCATTGTACTTTTTGGCTAAACGATTCAATTTTTTCAGGGGAGCAAGATCTCCGTCCATGGAAAATACACTGTCAGTGACGATCAGATTTTTTGAAGATTGCTTGCTTTTTAGAAGTTCTTCTAATTCTGCGGCATCCCCATGTTTGTAACGGTAAAAATTGGCACCTGATAGAATGCAGCCGTCGATGAGAGAAGCATGAATGAGCTTATCCGCAAAGACTGCATCCCCTCGGCCAACCAGCGACGCAATCAACCCCACATTTGTTTGATAACCGGTCGGGAAAACCAAGGCGCTTTCGGTGCC
>CAZXSQ010000327.1:0-8196 GCA_964643335.1 uncultured bacterium | reverse complement strand
CCGTATTATGAAGAATACCAATATCCTCAATTTCCACTTCAACTGAATCCCCGGATTTCATCGCACTGGTTTGTCCCGGTGTGCCGGTATAAACCAGGTCGCCTGGAAGAAGGGTCATGTGCCTGCTGATAAAACTGACAATCTCGGGAAGCGAAAAGATTAAATCTTTAGTGCGTTGTTGTTGTTTCACTTCACCATTCAAGCGTGTGGTAAGCAGCAAATCATCGTAATTGGCTCCAACAGCGATGGCCGGGCCGACAGGGGCAAAGGTATCAGACGCTTTTGCCCGCCACCATTGTACATCATTCTGCTGCCAGTCTCTTGCACTGACGTCGTTGCCGCAGCAAACACCAAAAATGTTTTCTCTGGCTTTTGTAACCGAGGTGTTTTTTGTGGTCTTACCGATAACCGCGATGATTTCCCCTTCATAATGACAATCATTCGTCCCCGGTGGAATAACGATTTTTCCATCCGGTTCAAGCAAGGCTGATGGGGATTTAATAAAAATTTCAGGATGATCGGGTTTGGGCGTTTCACCAAGATGACTGGCGTAATTCCCCGCCGTAGCCAGTACTTTCGAAGGCCGGCATGGAACCAGAAGTTTCACTTCCTCAAGAGGATAACTTTTACCGGTTTTCTCTGGATTGTCAAATAAATTCCCCTGCAGTTCCTGTACTGTTTCATTCTCCAGTAATCCGTATGATACTTTTCCTTTTTTCTCAAATCGAATGAAATGTTTAATCGAACGATTGGATGCAAAAACACTGCTTCCCATGGATGTGACCACCGCTGCTGTAACGGTATGCATAAAGGTTCTCCTATCCATTATGAATCTCCCTTTGTTTATGTTTGGTATTGCTATTTTACATAACATCTATATGCGATACAAAGGGAATCGGTGTTCATATAAAATCTTTGTGTTGGCAACTTTGCGAAAATGACCTTAAAGTGGTAAACTCATTCAGATTGAACATGAGGAGGCTGTTTAAAATATGAAACGCAGACACTTTCTAAAAAACACAGCGCTGACAAGCGCCGCCATATCCACCACCGCGATTTTATCCCAGGGAAAGGCAAAAAAATACAAAACCGCTACGATCGGAACCGGATGGTGGGGGATGAATATCACTCGATATGCCATAGCATCAGGCGAGTGCCAGTTTGTGGGTCTATGCGATGTGGATAGCAATCATCTCAATCCGGCCTATGACGAAGTGGAGAAACTCTCCGGTGACAAGCCAAGAAAATATAAAGATTACCGCGAGTTATTGAAGAAAGAAAAGCCAGAGATTGTCATTGTCGGTACACCGGATCATTGGCATCCACTCTGCACGATCGAAGCAATCAATGCTGGTGCACATGTGTACGTTGAAAAACCGATCAGCCATACTCTCAAAGAAGGTCGCGCCATGGTCAATGCCGCACGCGAGCAGGATCGGGTAGTGCAGGTTGGAACCCATCGCCGGGCTGGTGTCCATAACTTATCCGGGATGAGATTCCTGCGTTCCGGCCGGGTCGGAGAAATCGGCATGGTTCGCGCTTTTGTGCATTATCATGGCGGTCCTGGAAAACCAACTCCCAATGAAGAGCCGCCTGCAGGACTCGATTGGGATATGTGGTGTGGCCCCGCTCCTCTCCGTCCCTTTAATCCGCGCATTCATCCAAAAGGATTTCGCCGTTTCCTCGATTATGCAAATGGACAGCTGGGCGATTGGGGGATACACTGGCTGGATCAAATTCTATGGTGGTCGGACGAAACCTATCCCAAAAAGATATCCTCCATGGGAGGACGTCATATTATTCAAGACAACACCGATGTACCGGATACACAAGTGGTAACGTATCAGTTCGACACATTTACAGCAACATGGGAACATAGGTTTTATGCCGGCAACGAAACGGAAAAAACGAATATCGGCGTATATTTCTATGGGACAAATGGCATTTTTCATATGGGATGGCGGGATGGATGGACATTCTATCCAAGAAAAGGCAACCCGATTCATGAAGAAGCTGTTTTTAACAATAAGGACAAAGAGAACATTAAGGAATTATTCGCCGATTTATTGGATTGCATTAAAACCGGCCATCGCCCTATTTGTGATATCGAGATCGGCCATCGGTCTACAAGCATGAGTCTTCTTGGCATGTTGTCACACAAATTCGGACAAGGAATCGAGTGGGATGGTGAACGGGAGCGGATTACTGATAAACCCGAAGCCAATGAATTACTGAGCCGTGAATACCGTTCTCCCTGGGAATACCCAGAAACCTGATCAAATTTTTATCATTCAACTTAAATGTAGGATCACCCTTGTGGGTGTCCTTGAACTAATTTATAAGGAGCGAAATATGAAACTTGTGCGTTTCGGTGAAAAAAACGATGAATGCCCGGGGGTATTGGATGAAGAGTGGGATGTGATCATTGAAGTAACTGCGCTTTGTGAAGATTTCAATGAAGAATTTTTTAGTGATATTGGTATCAAGAAACTTAAGCAATTCTTGAAAATGCAGGAAGGCCTGTTACCCGAGTATGATCTGAAGAGTACCCGTCTTGCACCGCCGGTGGCACGGCCAAGCAAGATTATTTGCATCGGATTGAATTATTCGGATCATGCCAAGGAATCGAATTCAGAAGTTCCAGGCGAACCGGTTTTGTTTACAAAAGCCAGTACGGCCTTGAACGGCCCGTTTGATCCGATTGAGATTCCCAGAGATTCACTGAAAACAGATTGGGAAGTTGAACTGGCTTTTGTTGTCGGAAAAAGAGCGAAGTATATCACCAAAGAGGAAGCCCCCTCTTACATTGCCGGATACGCCGTCATGAACGACGTGAGTGAACGGGAGTTTCAAGCCGAACGGTTCGGACAATGGGTGAAAGGTAAAAGTCACGACACCTTCGCTCCATTCGGTCCTTACCTCGTTACGTCGGATGAAGTTCCCGATGTTCAAAATCTTTCCATGTACTTGAACGTAAACGGAGAAAGGATGCAAACCGGCAACACCAATACAATGATTTTCGATGTTTACACATTGATTAGTTATATCAGCCAGTTTATGACGCTGCTGCCCGGCGATATCATCAGCACCGGAACCCCCCCGGGTGTTGGTTTTGGCATGAAACCTCCACGTTTTCTCAAACCGGGAGATGTAGTAGAGTTGGAAGTTGAAGGATTGGGCAAACAATGCCAGGAAATAATCCAATCAAAATAAGTCGGTTGGGTTACGCTGTTCGAGCCAACATCAACCATCTTATTATTTTTTCACTTCATCCACCGCCGCGACTTCCTCAATCTCCGGAATTTGTCCGGTGGGTGCTGGGCTTTGTTTGATCTTCAAATACTTTTGAGCCTTAAGCAGTAATCCCGCCCCTCCAATTAATATCACGCCGTAAACAATTTGCGGTACTGTAAATATCTCTTCGAAAATAAAGTAAGAAGCGGTGGAGGTAATAAAAGGAATCACAAACTGGCAGCCATTACAAATGGAAACCCCAAGATGTTCAATCGCGTAATAAAAAAAGACATGAGCACAGGCAATGCCAATGATGGCTGAGATCGCCACCACGCCTAAACGTGAAACAGTCATATCCAGCAACCGAGCGGGTTCGCCGAAAAGGAACATGAAAATCAAGAGGCAAAACGACGTATAAATACATATTATGGGAAAGGATATCCACGGTTTTATTCCCCTCATGGAATACCTGACGGTTACTCCGTAAAATCCATAAAAACAGGTACATGCAACCATGATCAACACACCCTTCCAATTGCCTTCGGCAGATAGATTGCCGCGGGCGGCATTGATGCCGATAAATCCAACAACACATAAGAAAAGGCCGAACCAGAAAGTTTTAGAACGGGCAAGAGCCAATTCGTCAGGGAAGAGAATAAATGAACCCAGCAAAGCAAAAATCATGGACAGGCGGCTTAAAAACATCATGATCCCCGGTTCAAGAAAATAAGGAGCCCACGCAAATAACACTTGCGCCATCACATTCACAAACGCCGGGAGAATAGCCTGTTTAAAATAAATAGGTCGGATATGCCCTTTACGAATCAAAATAATCAAGGGAATAGACCATAGCAAAGCCGCGAACGGGTAACGCACACCGTTGGAAACCCAGCCGTCAAATTCATCGATAAACGAGCGTAAAAAGAGAGGAACCGTGCTCCAGCAAAGAATAGCGATTACCAGCGCGATGCTTGCTTTAAAATTGAAATGATGGGTAGAGTTGTTCATTGAACGTGCCAGATGTAATAAAGGATTTCCCCGCAATCGCCATCCTGTTTTTTTATGATACAATAATCCATAATTTGTTTAATGGAAACAATAATAGTAGAGGTCACTGTTAGTGTCATCCGGCAAGCGGGGATGCTTGCTTTAACCAAGCTGGGTAGAATAGGCGTCCCCGCCTTGCCGTTCGCCTGCAATTGAGGAGTACACATGAAAAAAACCATATGTTGCCTCCACCTGGCCGATTTACACTTCGGCGTTGAAACATACGGCTATACCAACAATTCAACCGGCTTGAATACCCGCTTGGAAGATTTTTCACAAAGCCTGCAGCAAGCCGTTGATTACGCTATTGATTTACCGGTTGATTTAGCGTTATTTGCCGGTGACGCCTACAAACGCAATTCACCGTCGCCAACCGAACAACGTGAGTTAGTAAAACATTTCTGCAGGATAGCCGATGCGGGCATTCCCATCGTGATGATTTCAGGAAATCATGATATCCCCGTAATGACCGGAAAAGCGGCTTCAATTGATATCTTTAGAACCTTACGCCCGGAAATGTTTTATGTCTTTACCAATCGTCCGGCTTTACAGCCTCCTATTATCGAAACTCGAAACGGTCCTATCGCTGTGTGTTGTTTACCATATATAAGCCCAAGCCATTTAAGGAACATCCCCGCTTATCGGGACATGAAAGGTGAAGAATTGCTGGATGCTTATGAAGAGTTTTACAATTCAGTCATGACCAGCATGTCCGAACAGGTCCCCGAAGATGTTCCTCGAATTCTTTTGTCACATCTGACTGTGCATGGAGCCATGTTTGGTGGCTATCGGGGCAGCGTGATCATGACGGATGAGATTCAGATTTTGCCTTCCACGCTTGCCTCCGCTGGATATGACTATGTGGCGTTGGGACACATTCACCGGCATCAAAATCTATCAACCCGCCAAGAAATACCGGTGGTTTATCCCGGCAGCATTGACCGGGTTGACTTTGGTGAAGCGGATGAAGAGAAAGGATTCGTCATAGCCCGTATACAACGGGGATATTCGGAATGTGAATTCATTCCAGTCCAGGTACGGGAATTCATCTCAATTCATGTAGACACAGAAAAAAATGACGATATTACTCAGCGAATACTCGATTCGATCAAAATGGAATCCGATCGTATTCAAGATTCAGTCGTGCGAATCAGCTACATGGCCGATGACGAGGAAGTGCATACAATCGACATGAAGCAAATTCACGAAGCCCTGCTTCCTGCACATTACAAAGCCGGTTTCATTCGAGTGCCGCGTGAAAAATCCGCCAAGCGGCGGTCAACTTCACTATCGACTGAGACTGCTCTGGTAGACGCTTTATCCGCTTATATCAGGGAACATGAAGAATTGAAAGAACATGGAGAAGCTTTAATCAAAAAAACAAAAGAAATAGACCAGTCACTATCAAACCTATAATTTGGTTCATATAATAATTGCATGCAATACCGGTACTTGTAGGATATATCCCCCTATTCGGCCCATCGATTTTTAGGGATGAAAAAAATTAAAGAGACCCCCAAATTTCGTGTTGGGCAATGTCAGCAGGGATGGAATCCAGTGGCTTGTAGCCTTGAACTGAGAATCGTACCCGATGCCTGCCAACCGGGATAGGTAATTCCATTTGCTGCGTTGTGGTTCATGCATAATCAATTCCACGTAGGGGCGGTTCGAGAACCGCTTTGTTATCACGAAACTGCATCAGTGGGCAGTTCCCGAACTGCCCCTACCTTACTTATACTGTTGCTTCAACTTTTTATTACGTATTTTTTTTCAAAATTTGTATTGCCCTTTTAAAGACAGAAGATATAATTCTTGTTTCAGTTTACCAACAAACTAGACCAAAACTTCTAACCCCCGCCAGAGAGCGGGGTTTTTCTGCGGATAAAACACAATGCATGTAAAGAATTTGATCAGAAATCCCAACTTGCGCAACATTGCGATAATCGCCCATGTCGATCATGGAAAAACCACCCTGGTGGATCACATGTTCAGGCAAAGCGGTACCTTTCGTGACAACCAACTCGTCAACGAACGAATTATGGACAATATGGACCTTGAACGTGAACGGGGCATTACCATTGCCGCCAAAAATTGCTCAGTAATGTGGAAAAGCACAAAAATAAATATACTCGATACACCCGGTCACGCCGATTTCGGCGGTGAGGTGGAACGGGCTTTAATGATGGTGGATGGAGCCATCCTTCTAGTGGATGCTTCCGAAGGCCCGCTGCCTCAAACCCGTTTTGTCTTAAAAAAAGCGCTGGACGCTAATTTGAAGATTATTGTCGTCATCAACAAAATCGACCGTAAAGACGCCCGCCCCGGCGAGGTTTTGAACGAAATCTACGATCTGTTCATCGACCTGGACGCCACGGATGAACAAATCGAGTTCCCGGTTTTATACGCCGTCGGACGGGACGGTATTGTGCAGAAAACTCTGGAAGATCAGGGGCAGAATCTACACCTGCTTTTCGATGTGATTCTCAATGAAATCCCAGCGCCGTCTTATGATCCCGGCGAACCGTTTCAAATGCTGGTTACCGATTTGGATTATTCGGATTACATTGGTCGATTGGCCATCGGAAAGGTCTTGCACGGAAACGCCAAATGCAACGGTAATTTAGTTTGCATCAGCGAGGATGGAACCACGGCCCCTTTGCGAGTTTCTAAATTGCAAGTATATAAGGGCATCAAATTAAAAGAAATTCACGCGGCCCAATCGGGCGATATTGTTATTCTGGCCGGCATCGATGAGGTTTTCATAGGTGACACCATCTGTACCAAAGAAGCTCCGAAAGCGTTAAAACGGATCACAGTGGATGAACCGACCGTGTCCATGAAATTTGCCATCAACAGCTCGCCTTTTTCCGGGAAAGAAGGCAAATACGTCCAATCCACTAAACTGCGTGAACGATTACAAAAAGAGACGTTAAGCAACGTGGCCCTGCAGGTGGAGGATACAGAGGACGCCAATACGTTTCTGGTGAAAGGCCGGGGCGAATTTCAAATGGTCATTTTGATCGAAACCTTGCGGCGTGAAGGCTATGAATTCAGCGTCGGCCGTCCCCATGTCATTTATAAAGAGAGAGATGGCAAGGTTCTTGAGCCGATTGAACACCTGTTTGTGGATTGCGATGAAGTCTTCGTTGGTATTGTTACCGAGAAACTTTCGGCGCGAAAAGGACGCATGGTCAATCTGGTCAACCACGGCTCCGGGCGCGTGCGGATGGAATTTTCCATCCCATCCCGAGGATTGATCGGCTATCGAAGCGAGTTTTTGACCGACACCAAAGGAACTGGAATCATGAATTCCTATCTTGACGGATACGAAGAATACCGGGGCGATTTTCCTTCACGCTTCACCGGCTCCATGGTGTCAGACCGCCAAGGAATAGCCGTTACGTATGCATTATACAATCTGGAGCCTCGGGGGATTTTATTTATCACGCCCAGCACGCCGGTTTATGAGGGGATGATTGTTGGCGAGCACAACCGCGATAACGATCTCAACGTCAATCCCTGCAAGGAAAAGAAACTGACCAACATGAGAAGTTCAGGAAAAGATGAAAGCGCTATCCTGACCCCCATCGTCCCCTTGACGCTGGAGCGATCCATCGAATTCATCAAAGAAGATGAACTTGTGGAAGTCACCCCAAAATCCATCCGTCTCCGTAAAACCATTTTGCCGGCTAATTTGAGAAAAAGTTACAATGCCTGATGAACTTCATCTTTGATTCACCATCTTTTATACAATCCCAAACAGTATAGTACTGAGTAATGCTTTTGTCTAAATCAAGATACGTGCTAGTATATCGTTATTGAACAGATTTGGACATTTTACAACATGCCTTCACCAAACTCTTTTAGTCTCTTATCACTCAAATTGAGCTCAAAACGGTCAAAAAATTTGATTGA
>CAZXSQ010000326.1:247-8235 GCA_964643335.1 uncultured bacterium | reverse complement strand
AGAAAGTATTTTTATTCTTCTTTTTCGTTTGATTCAGCCATGGCAGTTTTCTCTGCTTCTTTGGATTTGTCTTCTTTGTGACAGCAGTCGCTTTCAGCTTTTTCACTTTTTTCGCTGGTTAAAGCAGTGTGTTTCGCTTTCGTTTTGTCACATGATTTGCTGGCATTGCATTCTTCTTTTGCCCAGGCAGTGTGCTTGGTTTTAGCTTTGTTACAGGATTTGCTGACATCACTTTCTTCTTTAGCCAAGGCTGTATGCTGAACTCCAACTTCAGCGCTTTTGGAAGAACAACATTCTTCTTTGGCCTTAGCGGTGTGTTTTGCTTTCGCTTTGCCGCAGGATTTGCTGGCATCGCACTCTTCTTTTGCCAAAGCCGTCTGCTTGGCTTTCGATTCACTGCAGCATTCTTTTTTGGCTAATGCGGTTTGCTGTGCTTTGGCCTTATCGCAAGTTTTGTGAACCTTACTGGAACTTGTAGTATAGACGGCGTGTTGTACTTCGCCCTTATTACCGGCTTTGGCTTCGGTATAGGGACATTCTTTTTTGGCTGAAGCGGTGTGCTGGACTCCGGCTTCAGCGCTCTTTGCTGAACAGCACGCTTTTTTGGCCAATGCGGTCTGTTTGGCTTTAGCCTTGTCACATGATTTGGCGGCATCGCATTCCTCTTTAGCCAAGGCGGTGTGTTTGGCTTTTGATTCGCTGCAACAACCTTTGGAGGTTTTAATAACTGCTGCTTTTGCGGCTTGGGCATGAGGACACTGGCTGCTTTCAGCAGTTGCGGTATCTCTTGCTGTATTATCCGCTTTAACCCCTGTAGTTATCCCGATGGACAAAATTCCGGCAAACAACACCACTAAAAGACTTAGACTTAATTTTCGCATGTGCTATGCTCCTTCCTTAAATTAAATTTTAGTTGATTAATTATGTCAATTAAGTTAATTATATGCCAAAAAGTTTCCTTTGTCAAATATTTTTTGATTTTTTGCGGGTATTGACGTAATCGTATTGGATAAGCAGTATATGAAAAGTATTTTGTTACAATTCCAGATATTATGATTGGGGGTGAAGGGTGGCAAGGGTGTGTCGTTTACACCCTTGACAGGTGCCTTGGCGGATTACCGCAAGGAGACAAACAACGTACCCTTGGCACCCGGAAT
Organism: uncultured bacterium; assembly: GCA_964643335.1. Lineage (GTDB taxonomy): Bacteria > Hinthialibacterota > Hinthialibacteria > Hinthialibacterales > Hinthialibacteraceae > CAZXSQ01. Next base: position 7,078 of record CAZXSQ010000326.1, on the reverse strand, counting down.
TGAAAAACAATAGTATATACAAAATGAATTATTCTGAGCAAAAAATTATACTTAATGTCACTAATCTTTACAAACATTTCCCCATTCGAAAAGGGGTATTTGGAAAGATTGTGAATCATGTCAGAGCGGTTGACGGTGTTTCTTTCTCGATAAAAAAAGGAGAAACTCTTGGACTCGCCGGTGAGAGCGGGTGTGGTAAAACTACTACCGGCAGGTTGATTCTGCGTTTGGTACCAGCAAGTGGTGGTGATGTGCGTTTCAACGATTCGTCCAATCTATTAAATCTTTCTCAGAAAGAGATGCGCCCCTATCGTAAAAAAATGCAGATTATTTTCCAGGATCCATATTCTTCATTAAATCCACGAATGACAGTAGGGAGTACACTAAGTGAACCTTTAAAATTATTTGATATAGCCAATAGTCGTGAAGATCGAAGGAAAAAATGCATTGATTTATTAAACTCGGTTGGATTGCCTGAAGAACATTTAAACCGCTATCCTTATGAATTCTCCGGAGGTCAGCGGCAGCGAATCGGTATAGCCAGAGCGCTTTCTATTCAGCCCGAACTAATCATCGCGGACGAACCGGTCTCGGCGTTGGATGTATCCATTCAGGCGCAGATCATCAACCTCATGATGGATTTAAAAGACCGTCTCGGACTGAGTTATTTGTTTATCGCGCATGATCTTTCCATAGTCAAGCATATCAGTGACCGGGTAGCGATTATGTATCTAGGCAGAATTGTAGAAATGGCCGAAACGAAAACACTGTTCTCTAAACCGAAACATCCATATACACAAGCATTGCTCGAAGCCATCCCTTTACCTGAACCTCAAAAAAAGAAGCGTTTATTGCTGGAGGGAGATGTACCAAATCCGGCAAATCCCCCATCGGGATGCCGTTTTCATCCGCGTTGCCGTTATGCTTTTGAACCCTGCAATCAATATGAACCGCAAATGGTTCATTTTGGCGAACACCAAGTCGCGTGTCATTTATATGAGAAGAAATTTAACAAGACAACTATCCCCGAATCCATTCTCGATATTATCCCACCTACAAATGAATAAATGATTTATTTTTTATGTGTTTTTATAATTGCAATCCAGTCTTTTTGGGTTGGGATTGGAGTTGAATTTGATCTTGAGAGAGGTTTACACATTCTTTCCGTTCTCCGCTGCGTGGATTGATCCATTGGACATAGAGATTCTTGTCAGGGGAATTAATTTTTAAAGCCGTTGTCCCGCCATTAGGCAAGTAAACAAGATAAAGTTCATTATCTTTGGCGAGGCAAAAGGCGTTATCACCGGCCAAATGATTTTTTGGCTGCATTGAATGATAAGGCAGTGATTCAAAAATTTCTCGGATGAATTTCAATTGCTTGGGGGCTTTACCATTGCCGATATGACCAGTGTAAAAAGGAGTACCGGCAGTCCAGTCACCGTAGGTTGCATACCCGCCGGCAAGGGCAATCGGCCAATGGCATTTTCGTACCCAATCCGCGTTCATCCCGTGTTTGGGTTCATCCAAGGTTCCTTCGTAGCCATATTCTTCATTGATGTAGGGCTTGGGGATGTCGTAGTATTTTAGTGCCCATTTATTGACTTCTTTGCAATCGCCATACTGTTGAGTGATGATAAAGTCAGCCCATGATTGGTTATCATAATTCCATTCCGCATAACCATGTGCAGAACATAAGCGGTCATAGAAATCCCATTGTTGAACCAGTTTTCCCATTTGAGGCGCCCAATCCGGTTGACGGAATTCGTTGTGTTCATTTCCCAAATCCCACCAGACATTGGAGAAAGCTGAAAGACGGTTTACAGCGTATTGATAGAGCAGTTTTTCCTCATCCGTTAAGGTTCCATATTCTTTCGGCAGGTTCTGTTTTTCGATGGTCATGATGCAGGTTGCGACGATACCGCGTTTTTGCATTTCGCAAATCGTTTGATCGACTTTGTGCCAATAAGTTATGTTAAATCGAGCGAAATCATAATCGTGTGGCTTGCCAAGCCAAGCGGGGAGTGGATTGACCTCGCCGGGGGGCGCGCCGTAGTTCGGCTTTTTCCATTGATCGCCTACGCCGTATTCATAATCAGCGCTGCTGCGCGTGTCGGTATCGCGTGGATAGCCTGTAAGCAGGAATCGGACTTTGTTGAATCCGTGTTGAACACAGTAGTCAAGATAACCTTTTATTCGTTCAAGGCTGTTACTGGGATCAAGCAAATGATAGGCCGTAATTCCTAGATGATAAAAAGGCTCTTTGGACATAGCTTTTATAAAATGCTTTGGATATTTAGGATTGACAACGATAGGTTCTACTCCAACTGATTCAGACGTTTTAAAAGAACCGTTGAATACTTTGCCCGGCGTCCTATGGGTAGTAATTGAATAGTTATATTTCATGTTGGTCTTTGCCGGACAAAAACGTACCCGAAAAACTCGGCCATCTGAATCATCGCAGAATCCTTTGGCATGAATTGGAGAACCTGTTTCGGCAGTGAAAACCGCATAAACCTCGACATCCTTAAAAGGATTACCGTCCACTTTATTTTCAAAATGGACCACCGCTTCATAAAGGCCGAAACAAGGAATTTCATCCGGCCCTGGTTCCACCATGACATTCGCATGAACCGGCAACACTGTGAAAAGGAGAATGAGGAGATAGACAACATGTAATTTTTTTCGCATTTTTGTTCCTTAAACCGTTGTGATTATTTTATGAAGTTGGCTTTATCTGAAAATTCAATTATGAAATATTTTTTGTGTAAATTCAATATAAATAAAAACAGCCCGTTGCATGTGAACGGGCTAGAAAAGTTGTATTGATGATGGCCTTAAATAGCAATAACGTTAATTGCTTTCGGACCTTTTTCACCTTGACCTATATCGAATTGCACTTCTTGTCCTTCATGCAGGTTTTTAAATCCATCCCCTTTGATTCCGGTATAATGAACAAAAAGGTCGTTGCCACCCTCTTGTTCAATAAATCCGTATCCTTTTTGTTTGTTAAACCACTTGACTCGACCTGTTGCCATTGCACAAGTCTCCTTTCTTTGGTATGAAACCCTTTCATTCTGGTACTCCCGGTGCTTCTCCCAAAGACCTGACAACTTGGCAATGGTACTAAATGCAACCCAGGTAATCCAGTTATAGGGCGATTTGAAAAAGATTATACTTTAAAATTTTTTTAAAGGCTATAGAGATTTCGGGTTTTTGACTTTATTTTTTTCTCTTTTTGAGAAAAGTACTCGCGAAGAGCTATTGGAGTGTGAACGAATATCGAATTAGAATATTAAAAAAACATGAAGAAGAACTTCACGCTCAGGGAGTGAAATCGTTGGCTCTGTTTGGTTCAGTTGCTAGAGACGAAGTGCAAGAGGACAGTGATGTTGATTTGTTGGTTGAGTTTAACCGGCCAATAGGAATGTTTCATTTCTTACGTGTTCGCCGTTATTTATCAGAACTTTTGGGAAAAGATGTCGGCTTAGTTACCCATCATGCGTTGCGCGAAAAAATGAGGGATGACATACTTAAGGAGGCAATTCGTGTCGCCTAGATCATGGCATTATCCATCCTGATGGGTGGAATCACCATTCACCACAAACGTATCTTCCATTTGACCATCTGAATCAAAAACGGCGGCTCCCACTTCTCCGTCGGTTTTAAGTCCTTTTCCTGAAATTTCCTTTCCGCCTTCTTGCTGGAGTAGAACGGTTGCGGAACCTTCTTTCATTGGTATCTGTACTGCATAACCGCCGTCGATTAGTGATAAAGTGGCATCTCCGCTGATCTGTTGCTGAGAACGATGAGGACGCAGCACTGTAATGAAGCACTTCTGTTTCGCTCTGCTTCTTGTTTGAGCCTTCAGGTGATATTCCACCAGTTTGATGCGGGGGCGCGGTGGTGGATCGAATTTGTTTGTCTGGCTTATTTCCAGATTAGCCGGCCACAAAAAATTGGCTTTGCAGGCGGCCTGATGATTCACCGCGCGGATATCATTTTGGTTATGGATTTCCATTTCGTTGGGGGAATGCAGCCACCATTCAAAAGAGGATGGATGGGGCGCTTCAAGCGTATCGAAGATAACAACCGCTTCAGGTTTAATAAACAGAATTCGGCGCTTGAAACTGTTTAATTTACCTTCATAAGCATCACCCGCTTCACCGGAAACATAATCGAAGAGAGAACCTGTTTGGAAATTTAAAATTTTTCCTTTGGCTTCAGCAGTTCTCTTTCCTTGAGTTTCGCCGTTGACTGTAATGCAGTTGGTGGATTTAGTATGCCACATCCATTGAGTATGGTGTTTGCTGCCATAGAGGTCTCGCCGGCCTGTGCGTATAAATAGCCTTTCGCCAAACGCATAAAGCAGAAATGAATTATTCGCTTCGTAGCCGTGGCTTTGTGTACCGAAGGGACTGCTTTTGAAAATGATTTCCACATTGTCGTGGGCGTCCTGGAGGTTGGTGTTGAGCATCGCCTGGCCCACCCCCTCAAAGCATCGTGAGCTTGGTAAATCCGTTGGAGGTATAGAAGAAACTTCCGACAGTGCCCCACGAACGAAATCGATGTACGTATCCCTGTCCGGCTTATAGTTGTGGACATCAACGTACCACCGCCAATAAGGATTTTGCGCCTGGGCTGCGAAGATGGACATCAAGCCGCAATTGCCCTTCGAATCGAGACGTGCAGTCAAGTCTCCGAAACCGCCGCCTTCAGTGCCTGGAGGTTGAAGATACATGGGATAATATCCAACTTGTGAAAAATAAGGTTTGTCAAATGCATTGATGCGCATCGCTTCACGCATGACGTCCGCCCACCAGGCAAAGCGGCGGATGTAGCTGCGCCAATACGCCGTGCCCTCATGCCAGCCGCCATCGCTGTCACTCCAGACCGGATAAACATTGGTGAAGACATTAGCGGCGAACCATACCCAGTCTTCCGCACTTTGGACTTCGTTCAGAAATGCAATACCTATCTCACCCAGAAAGTGCCAGGCGCGGTTGCTGTGGCTGGAATAAGGACGCCAGAGATGACGCGGGTAGAGGTGATAGTACATTTCATCTCCACGTATTTTCATCACTTTACCGCATTTTTCTTTTTCTTCCTCACTCAGTAAATCATTGATAAAGGTATAGGTTCTTGAAAAATAATAATTGTAAGGCATTCCGGCTTCATCGTTATAACGGTACCCTGTCGATCCTTTTGGATCCCATTCGGCACAATCCATTAATATTTCACGCGCGAGTTGTCCATATTCCTCTTTCCCGCCCAATAAACGAGTGAAGCCAAGTGTGGCCGCGCCGTTCAGCGCATGGATGGTGTAGGTTCGGTTTCCCCACCAGATGGCGCGCCATTCTTCACTTTTACGCTTGGTGCCCTCAGGATATTTGGGAGGCTCTTTGGTCGGAGGAGGATTGTTCATAATCGATTCACATCTTGTGACTAATTCATCATAGATGTCTTTCAAATCGGTTTGTGCTCTTTTTTTCAGATTGGGAATCTGTTCAGGTCTGACGAAAAGCCGCGGATGAGATTCCGGTATACGTTTTAATAGGTTCTCTTTTGACGGCAGTGGCAGTTCCTCTGGATTTTCTGCGATTGAGAAAACCCTGGTTTGGCTCCATTCTGATAGGTTTCCGTCATCGGTCGTATAGCGAAAACGCCAGTACCATTTTCCTGATGGGAATGTTTCAGGTGGAGTGTGCACGTTATAAGTAATATTTTTGGCTTCGTATTCAGGAGAAGAGAAATTTGATTCTCTTGAGCACTGCACATGATAATTCACGAGAGGTTTTTGCGGACGCCAGGTAAAACCGGGGGGCGTGACTTCGATTGTGCTTCCATCCGCCGGGTGAAATCCCCACTCGCCAGGTTTGGCTGGGCTGTCATTAACCTTCTGTGTGTTGGCAGCATAAGAAGAAAAAAGTAAACAAATAGAAATGAATAGCAAAATAATTGTGTTGCGATGGGACATCGATTTATTCTCCTTTTGAAATTGTTTTTCTCAATTTATTTTGGATAATATCCTCAGAGATTTATTCATGGTATCATATTTCGTGAATTTTTCGAGCGAACGCATACAGATGGAAAGCTTTTTGCACAATGCCAAGGAAAAATAGTTCATTCCGGATAACGTTGCGTGAGATTATGAAGCCTTTTGAAGGGAAGGCTGATTCGACCTGGTTGAGCCTGTTTGTCGATCTATTCATTCTTTTCTGTATCCTGGCTTCTAGTTTGTTGATCCCGCTGGAATATTTATTCCCCGAGCATGAAGACCTATTAAGGCGGCTGGAATATAGTTTTGTATCGATATTTATTATCGAGTATTTGTTGCGGTGGTATTCGTCTCCGGTTCGATGGTACTATCCTTTTCAATCTTATGCTGTGATCGATTTAGCGGCTATTTTGCCAACTTTGCTTACGTTGAGTTCGGAATTTATTTTACTGCGGTTGGTGCGTGGGATTCGATTGTTAAGGCTTTTGCGCCTGATCGGGTTTTTTCGGTACCGTTTTTTATTTTACCGAAGTTATGTTTTATTCCGCACGTGGTTCAGTACATTCAATTATCAATACCGCCTGCGTCAGTTGGGTATTCTTTTTTTATGGGTAGTTATCGCCTGGATCGTAGGAGCGAATGTTTTATATTGTACAGAATCTATTTTGGTAGGTGATAAAGGCCCGTATTCTTCTTATTGGAAATCCTACTGGCATATCGTGATCGTGTTGATTTCCGGAATTGAAGATAAAGAACCCATTTCATTAATAGGCCGTATCGAAGTCACGTTATTGTTGATCACCGGCATTATTATCGTGGGGATGTTGACAGCAGAG
>CAZXSQ010000326.1:0-237 GCA_964643335.1 uncultured bacterium | reverse complement strand
TCTCCATTCTGGTTAAGCGGATGGAACGATCGGGGAAAGTGGCCGTCAAACCGCCTGCCAGCAAGTTAAAAGAGCATATCGTGATTTTGGGAATCAACTCTCATTTGGATAACATCCTTTACCAGCTTCATGCCGCTTTGAAAGGACGCTATTATTTTTTGATTGTCAGTCCTGACGCGGAAGATTTGAAGGTCACGCAACCTTATGTGTATAAACGGGTATTAGCTCATTCCGGCG
>CAZXSQ010000325.1:0-8242 GCA_964643335.1 uncultured bacterium | reverse complement strand
GCAGCTTGACATGTAAGTATATAAATGTTAGGTGAATTTAGCACTCTACAGTTTTATTAAAAACCCTCCATAAAAGAAAGGTTATACAAATGGCTAATATAAAAGATATTATGACAGGAACGCTTGAAGTGATTCTTCCTGATCACATGTTAAATGAAGTATCACAAAAAATGAAGGACGAAGATGTCGGTGCATTGCCAATTGTTGAAGATAGTAACGTTGTTGGTATCGTGACTGATAGAGACATTGTCGTTCGGGGAATCGCCGAAGGAAAGGATCCGAACACGACAAAAGTAATTGATGTGATGACATCCAATGTCATTAGTATTTATGACGATCAAGATGTATCCGATGCCGTAAAAATGATGAAAGAAAATCAGGTACGGCGTTTGTTGGTTCTTGATCGCAATGATAAACCAACTGGATTTATTTCTCAAGCGGATATCGCTTTAAAATGCAAAGATAAAGAGTTGGCTGGTGAAGTTCTCCAAGAAGTCTCCAAGCCGAGTTAACTAAAATCGATTTTTTACACAAAAGTAAAACGAAAAAAATCTCATTCAAAAAAAGGAGGTAAGAATTATGCTGCCAGTTTTATTGCCGAGAAGAAGAAATGATTATGAACCCTTAACGTTAATGCGAAGGGAATTCGACCGCTTATTCCGTGATATGTGGGGCAATTTACCAGAAGAAAGAGAAATGACAGCCGCTTATCCTGTCGATATCCGAGAAGAAGACGATTCGATTATGGTTGAAGCTGAGCTTCCTGGTTTTAAACGTGAGGAAATCGATGTCAATCTCGATCAAGGCATTCTTTCTATTTCTGCAGAAAGAAAATCAGAAGAAGAAAAGGGCAAAGAACACTTAAACGAAAGGCGGTTTACCCGCGTCGAGCGATCGTTTACATTGCCGGCTGCGGTGGATGAATCAAATGTCGATGCCAAATTAGAAGACGGCGTTTTACGCCTAAGAATGCCAAAAGGTGAAGAAGCCAAACCCAAACGAATCGAAGTGAAATAAATCGTTAAAATTAAAAGGGGGGTTAGATTATATCATTCTTTGATTTTTTTAATCCGCCTTTTTAAAAGGGCAGTACAGGTGGGGGTGTCTCAAAACTATGTTAATGAGGAAGATGCCACAACATAGGGCAAACACATAGGTTTGCCCTTACCATATGTAAGGTTAGACCTATGTGTCTAACCTGTTATGAGACAACCCCAGGCGTATCGCCTATACCGTCTTGGGTAAAACAGGCGTCCTCGCCTATCCTGTCCCATCGTGGGTAGTACAGGCGTCTCGCCTGTCCGAGTAATCACAATTTAACAAGAAAATCCTAAATAAAAGAGAGGTTAGAATAATGGCACGAACTGATGAACAAATAAAAAAAGACGTAACCGATCAACTCTATTGGGATGCACGAGTCGACGCTTCAGAAGTTTCTGTAGAGGTCAGTAACGGAACGGTAACATTAAGAGGCAGTGTACCCACTTACCTGGCGAGAACAGCTGCTTTTGAAGATTCTTGGGCTGTATTAGGTGTAACCGATGTTCGAAATCAAACTGTGGTGAGATATCCACCTACGATCACGTTACCGACTGATGAAGAAATAAAAACCAGTATCGAAAACACGCTTGCTAGAAATCCGAATGTTGATATTTTTGACGTCAATGTTATAGTTGATGCCGGTATCGTGTCCCTTGAGGGAACCGTGGATGCATACTGGAAAAAGGATTATGCGGAAGACCTGGTCGCCGATATCCCAGGCGTAATCAGTATCGATAATAAGTTAGGTATCGTTTATAGCCAGGATGTTACTGATAAAATAATTGCAGAAGATGTTATTGCAGCAATCGATCGAAATGTATTGGTTGATGCCGAAGATGTAAACGTTCGCGTCACCGACGGGGTCGTGACCATCTCAGGGACAGTCCCTACCTGGGCGGCTAGGCGTGCGTGTTATGAATCGGCTTTGTATACTGTTGGCGTGAAAAGTGTGCGGAATAATGTAGCCGTGTCTTCACAAGTTCCAACGTATGCTTGATAAAATGCTCTAAGAAGTAAACTAGTGTTCAAAGGCACTATATAGTCTATCATGGTTGAAATTAAAATTAATAAACATGTCTCCAGGCCTTTTGCCGCGTTTAAAAACCGCCGCGAGGCCGGAGAAGAACTTATCAAGTTCATGGATGAGGAATCGCGGGAACAATCATCCATTGTTCTCGCGGTTCCTCGTGGTGGAGTCCCTGTTGGCGAGCCGGTAGCGGAATGGCTGCAATGTCCGCTTGAACCGGTTTTTGCACGTAAATTGCCCGTTCCGGCTTCACCGGAAATGGGATTCGGTGCAGTAACTATTGATGGAAGCCGCGTATTAAATGAGGAATTTCTGAAGGACTATTACATTTCAGAAGAACAAATCGATTCAATCGCGGCGGATGTTCAAAAAGAAGTAAAGCGCCGTGCTAAAGAATACGCCGGCACCGATCAGCCTCCTAATGTAAAAGGCAAAAACGTTTACCTGGTGGATGACGGCCTGGCGACAGGTTTTTCAATGATCGCAGCAGCAAAGATGGTAAACAATTATGAACCGAAAAGTACCATTCTTTGTGTTCCCGTTTCACCGCTGGATTCTATTGAACGCGTGAAAAACAATTTCAATGAAATTTATTGTCTTTACGCACAAGATCATCCTCCCTTTGCCGTGGCTTCTTATTATCAAGATTTCCATGACATGGCCGACGAAGAAGTCAAACAGATGCTGAAAAGTGTACAAGAAAATGTTTAATACGTACAATAATGGAAAGAGGAGTAACTCCGCCTATGGAAAAAAGTAACGCCGCCATCTTGGCGGCCTTTGTGCTAATGCTAATATGCCAGAAAGACATTTTCATACAGGGAATATTATGCCGAAAAAAGAAACCATTTTTAAAGAGGCGATGCTTTATGACCAATTAGAGGACAAAGGCGTCCAATGTAATTTATGTGCGCATCGTTGTATTATCCAGGAAGACAAGCACGGCCTTTGTCAGGTTCGGTTGAATGAAGGGGGAACATTATATACCCAGGTCTATGGCCGCACCATTACACAAAATGTTGATCCCATCGAGAAAAAACCGCTTTTTCATTTTTATCCGGGAACGTTCGCCTATTCCATAGCCACGCCGGGCTGCAATTTCCGCTGCGGCTGGTGCCAGAATGCCGAAATTTCTCAAATGCCGAGAGAACGGCATTTACTGCAGGGCGAAATAGCCACACCCGATCAAATCGTTTCCTATGCCAAGCGCAGCGGATGCCACAGTATCGCTTATACCTACACGGAGCCAACCATTTACTTTGAGTATGCTTACGATACGGCCAAAGTAGCGAATACCGCTGGGATTGCCAATGTTTTCGTAACAAATGGATTTATGACCAAAGAAATGCTGGATACGATCCATCCTTGTCTTGACGCCGCCAATGTGGATTTAAAAGCTTTCAAAGAAGAAACCTACCGGCGTTATATTGGCGCGCGTTTACAACCGGTTCTCGATAACTTGAGAATCATGAAACAGCAGGGGATTTGGCTTGAAGTGACCACGTTGGTTATCCCAGGGATCAACGATTCGGATGATGAACTACAAGACCTGGCCAATTTCGTTGTACAGGAATTGGGGCAGGAAACACCCTGGCATATCAATGCTTTTCATCCCGCTTACAAAATGACGAACATCCCCCGAACTTCTGTCCCTACTTTGCAGAAAGCCAAAGCCATTGGTCAGGATTCCGGACTGCGCAATATTTACATGGGCAATATCATGGAAGAAACCAATACAGAATGCCATGCCTGTCACTCCGTATTAATACGGAGATCGGGTTTTGTTGGAACCAGAAACCGGATCACTCAAGAAGGCAAATGTCCGGAATGCGGTACCCCTGTTGACGGGGTTGGAATGAATCAAGTTCAAAGTAAGTAGTGCATTCATGAATAACGGTGCCTTTGTACCCGTTTTAATCGCCAGTGTCTTGGCGGCTTGCGTAACCACGGCCGGTATTGTTGTTATATATATTTATGAAGAGTGGGGCAAAAGAAATTGCATCCATTTTATGAGTTTCGCTGCCGGGGTGTTGATTTCGGTTTCTTTTCTCCACATCGTTCCTAAATCTTTACAAATGAGCGGACAGGCTCCTGCTTTTCTTCTTTTTGGTTTCTTTCTGTTATTTTTTCTAAATCGGTATATTCATTTATTCCAATCCCAGGATTCCAAGCCTGTAGATTATACGGTTGGTATTATCCCCATGTGGGGGATCGGTTTACATTCATTATTGGATGGAGTTATTTATTCCGTAACGTTCAATGTCAGTATCTTCTCCGGTGTTCTTGCCGCTGTTGGAATGATACTTCATGAATTTCCTGAAGGTATTGTCATATTCGTATTACTGAACAATAGTGGATATAACACCAAAAAGTCAGCGATATATGCTTTTTTCGCCGCAGCGCTCTCCACACCAGTCGGCGCTGTATTGTCTTTTCCGTTCATAGAAGATTTAAAAGGAGACGCTTTAGGGATCATGATGTCCATATCCGCTGGCGCCTTGATCTATGTCGGAGCCACACATTTACTCCCCGCAGCCGAGCATGAACAGAAAAGATATACAGTCCTCTCACTGGCTGCTGGAATATTGGTCGCTCTCCTGATTATTTTTACAAAGACTCAAACTTGATTGAATATTGATTGTTGCTTACAAAGCGACAGACGGGGTGGCAAGGGCAAGCGAAGCAGCCCTTGACAAGGATAGTCTCAAATCACTTGACAGAATAAATCATTTGGCTATTTTATCAAATAGATAATAGAGTGGAGCCGAATCATGGAATCAAAGATTTATGCAAGGTACAACTTGCGGGCACGAATTATCAAAGCGCTGGCTCATCCGACACGATTGTTTATTGTTGATGAACTTTCTCAACGAGAAAAGTGCGTCTGTGAATTGACCGCGATGATTGGTGCAGACATCTCCACCGTTTCTAAACATTTGTCTATTTTAAAAAATGCCGGCATTGTTGAAGATGAGAAACGGGGAAATCTGGTGTTTTATAAATTAATAACACCATGCATTATGAATTTCTTCGGTTGCATTGAATCGGTGATAAAAGAGTCACAGAACAACCAATTACAAGTGCTGTCATAATTTTTTTTATCAATCTATTTGGTGGTTTGGCCAAAAGGCAAAATATAATATGAATTGGAAAACCGAATGGAAAAAACTTGTCACTATTATCGCGGTATTCTTAGGTTGTTTTTATCTTCCCATTGATTTGCCCCGGTTTCAAAACGCACTGCTTGAATCCCTTTATCTCGTGAAATGGTATGCACAGGAACATGTCTTGTTGTGTCTTGTTCCTGCTTTTTTCATCGCGGGGGCAATCGCTGTTTTTATCAGCCAGAATGCAGTGATGAAATACCTGGGACCAAAGGCTCCCAAGGTTATGGCCTATGGGGTGGCATCGGTATCGGGAACAATCCTGGCGGTTTGTTCGTGCACGGTGTTGCCGTTATTTGCGGGTATTTCCCGAATGGGAGCGGGATTGGGGCCAGCGACGGCATTTCTCTATTCCGGTCCGGCGATCAATGTTTTAGCGATTGTGCTAACCGCGGCAGTGCTCGGATTGGAAATTGGAGTTGCCCGCGCGGTTGGTGCAATTGTCTTTAGCATCGTAATAGGTCTTGCCATGCATTTCATTTTTCGTAAGGAAGAAATGGATAAAGCCAACGCCGCTATGAATGTTCCCGAGCCAGAAGCGTCCAGGCCGCTTTGGCAGAATGCGCTTTATATGGCGGTGATGGTTGCCATTCTGGTTTTTGCCAATTGGGCAAAGCCTGAAAATGAAAGCGGATTATGGTATTTGGTATATTCAAGCAAGTGGATATTAACCGGCCTGTTTTCTATTGCATTCGCCATCATGTTGGTGGTTTGGTTCAAACTTGAATGGTGGAAAACGCTGATAGCGAGTACGCCCGCCTTGATATTGGCTTTCCTCTATCCAGCCAATCCTATAGCCTCCTTTGTCGCTGGATTTTTGGGGCTATCCGTCTTGATCAGCACGCGCAAGGATGAACTGGGTGACTGGTTTGAACAATCCTGGGGATTTGCCAAACAGATTTTACCTCTGTTGTTGTTTGGCGTCTTGATCGCAGGTCTCCTCCTAGGCCGTCCCGGTGAAGAAGGGCTCATCCCTTCCGAATGGGTCAGCACGGCAGTGGGTGGAAATTCATTGCAAGCCAATTTCTTTGCTTCGATTTTCGGGGCGTTCATGTACTTTGCCACATTAACAGAAATTCCGATTCTGCAAGGACTGCTGGGCAGCGGTATGGGTAAGGGACCGGCGCTTGCGCTTTTGTTGGCGGGTCCAGCGTTGAGCCTGCCCAACATGCTTGTGATACGAAGCGTGCTGGGCACGAAAAAGACACTCGTGTTTGTGTGTCTGGTTGTGGTTATGGCCACCATCAGCGGAATGATATTCGGAGCGATCTGGAGTTAAACAATGAGTGTTAGATTCTAACGCGCAAATTCTGAGAGATCGTCTCTCAGAATTGTATTAAATTTTATGAAATCAATGAATTAATGATACATATACAAAAATTTCAAATATATTTAGCTAGGTATTTCTTTATCTTATTCTTGAGTGCTTTCCTTTGGTTCGCCATGATTTACGATTCGATGGCGGAAGAACAGGGATATACGCTTCAGGAGTGCATTCAAACGGCGCTCGCTCAGAATCCTGACATTGAGATGGCCGAACAAGACATTGCCGTAGCGGATGCCCGAAAGGACATTGCGCGTGGAGAACGCTGGCCTTCTCTATCGTTAAGAAGTACATACAGCCATTTCTTGAATCCGCAACGCTTGAAAATGATCAATAAACCAAACGAATCCTCACTTTTCAGTGAAGATATTTGGAATGGCAATTTCAATCTAAGTCTCCCTCTGTTTACGGGCGGGCGGATTATCCAATCCATCAAAGCAGAAGAATTATTGCATTTATCGTCCGAAAAAAGGTTGGCGCGCACCCGGCAAGAATTAGTCTTCAACGTCAGCAGTGTTTTTTATGACATTTTAGCGCAACGAAAAGTGATCGATTCGCTGCAATTCTCACAACAGGTGTTAGAAGAACATATGCAACGAATCAATCAATTGATCCAAGCCGAACGAGCCGCCAAGGTGGATTTATTACGGACGAAAGTACAATTGGTGAATGTGAAACAAAATCGAATCAGTGAAGAAAATAAACTGGATATCGAACAGCAGGTGTTGGTGAATCTAATGGGTATTGAAAATGCCTCGGATCCCTTGATAATTGACGGTGAATTGAAAGAAGAACCTTTTTCCGCCAATCAAGAATCCACCCTTGGCCTTGCTTATGAGAACCGGTCCGATCTCGAGGCCGATCGGGCAGAATACCAGGCGCAAGCCCACCGAGTCAAAGCCAGTGCAGCGGAACAGTGGCCTACTCTTTCTCTAATTAGCTCCTATGGGGGGATGTGGGGAATCGATCCGGCCTACCGGCAACCCGGCGCATCCTCTCTGGAGGATGAAGGCTTTATTGGTTTTTCCGTCGAGATGCCTATTTTTACCGGTGGACGTATCCAGGCGAAAGTTAGAGAAGAACAAGCAAAACAAAATGCACTCCAGGAAAAAATACGAAGACGTCGTCTGCAAATCAAGTTGGAAGTCGAAACGGCTATGAAAACAGTACATTCTGATTACCAACGCGTACTCGCTACGAAAACCGCCATTGACCAAGCGAATGAAAGTTTTCGCATTGAACAAGAAAAATACACACTTGGCAAAGGAACAATTACAGATGTGCTCGATGCCCAATCGGCATTGCATGAATCTGAATCGAACTATTATCGCGCGTTAGCAGATTTGAATATTGCTCATGTGCAACTCGATTTGGCAATGGGAGAATCTTTATGGCCGTAGTCAAAACACGAAATTATATAGTTCTGAGAAGCTACGCTAGGGGTGGTGTGGCGCTCTTGATTTTCATGATTCTCTTGTTAAGCAAAGGCTGTGGTGGCAAAGATAATTCACAATCTCAAAAGAAGAAGAAAGCCCCGCTTGTCGTTGTTGAAGCGGTTAAAGAGGATGTTATCGTTCGTACCCTCGATTTGACTGGCGAGATCGTGCCTGTCGAGGCGATTCTGATCAGTTCCATGGTTGAAGGCCCCATTGAATTTTGCCCTTGGCGCGAGAGTGATCGTGTGGA
>CAZXSQ010000324.1:0-8273 GCA_964643335.1 uncultured bacterium | reverse complement strand
AGCGGCTACCAACCCAGTGCTTTACATGCGTTTGCCGTGCGCAATAGAACACATCCCAATGAGCATGGCGATCCACACTGCCATACCTCTTTGCTCGGTCATCAGGTCATTAATGACAAAACGTTTTTATACATCCTCGATGGTCTATACACTTCATACACTCAAACCCGTGATATAAAACGCTGGTCGACTATGAATAATGACTGGTTCTCCAGCCTGTTGATGTCACAGGATCCGATTGCACTCGATTCGGTCGGCTATGATTTCGTTTGCAGCGAACCCAACATGTACGAAGGCAACCGCTGTTTCAACGGCCATGTTGACAGTTTTCTGCACGAATCCGCCCTCGCTGATAAACCTCCGTCCGGTGCTGTCTATGATCCTGAAAAGGATGGAACGCCACTAAAAAGCCTCGGTGTTCACGAACATTGGAACAATTCAACAGAGAAAAAGTACTCACGGAATTTGGGGAAGGATGTGGGGATTGAACTTGTTGCGGTGACGGAGTGAATGAAAATAGATAATTGGATTAAAAAGTTATCCATCCAACAATATTAATCAAGATTCGAATTCCTGAATATATGATTTCACATGATCTAATAAATCCTTAATTCTTTTAACAGCGAATTCTCGATCAAGAGGTATATCATCAGGAGGAAGTTTGTCATAGCGAAAAATGACTCCAAAAGGATCATATTCCACCAAATCCCAAAAAGCATCAATAGAATATCCAAGTTCCTCAATCTTCTGCAATAGAGTTCCAAGTTATGGGTTAGAGGATACTGTTTTCCTAGAAGAGCAATCCACGATTTTAATGATTTTTCAATAGTTTGTTGAGCATGAAATCCAAAGATTTCATCATCAAACATAATACGATCTACTAACATACCTTTTAAAGCACGGACATCTTTATTAGCCATTTCAAATAAAAGTTTGGCATGTCTAAGATCGTACATAAAGATCTTTTCCTTCTCTCAATGCTCGAGCTATAATATGATTAATTGAGTTGCACCATGTGTCTACTTCTTCCTGTGAATATAATAAAATATCTGTTGGAATAGAAAATTTTGATAATTCACGTGTTAATTGAGCCATTTTTTTTCTTCGGCTTTGTTGTTTCACATTTGAGTTGTCCTGTATAACAAGAAGATCGATATCAGAATTCTCTTGAGACTCATTTCGAACTCGTGATCCGAACAAGACAATTCTTGTGGGATTTGCTTCTCTTTTGATAATCTCTACAACCTCTGGAATAATATCTTCAATGCTTGAATCCATTTTCTATACCAGCTACTTTTGTTGGTTAACGTGGGACACTATTCACTTTGTTTTTGTTAGGTCAAACGGCGTGACCCAACCTTACATCTCATTTATCTTTTGAAAAACAATGTACCGTTCCATTGTATGTTGAGAGAAATAAGTGTCCATTGGCGGCGGCCATGCCGTCCCAGATTACTGGGGATGGGAGGTTATACTCAGCCAGTTTTGTTCCGTCTTTGGCGGAGAATACCCAGATTTGACCGCCTTTCTTTCCTTCATAGGCAGCAAGCGGATTCTTCTGTGGAATTTCCACCGGCATGACTCCTAAATACAGGTTGTCTCCTGATTTCAGCATAGCCCGCGGGTGTACTGGTAAATCCTGCTGCCAAATAGACTCTTTCGGTTGTTCAGGTGGAATTTTGCGAAAATCGGGCAAAGACTTTTCGGCATTCTTGAACGGTTTGTTTTCTTTTCGGTAAAGATGATAGCGTCCGTTGGCGTCCCCTTTTCTTTGAACTCCCCATACATCTTGGTCATCATACACCATCATGACGCCTGTCGGTACAGCGATAGTCGGCATGCGTTTTCCCGGGCGATTGACAATCCATGAATAAGCCACCGGAACCCGGCTGAAATCGCCTGTTCCCAGCACCCAATGTGACCGGTGGTTTTCAACACCGTCCAAAAGGCTGGAGGTTGAAAACAAATGGGGTTTCAAGTTGTCCTGCTTTTCCAGTTCGGCATTGAACCTTAAGTGATGCATAAAAACATCTCTGCCATCGCTGACTAGTACATCGGACACTACACCACCGGCCATGGAGAAAGCATCGCTTTTGTCTGGGGCGAGGAAGGTTTTGTAGTCGGTTGTGTTCTGATCGATTCTTGAAACATACTCAGGCTTCGCCTGGTCTTTACCTTCTTTCAGTTTTGGATGTTGACTCTCGAAATGGTTATGATAAACGATTTCACCAGTTCCGGGATTCAATCCGTAAAGCTCGATTCCACCATCCAGCCACGAAGAACGCCCGGCGGAAAAATAAGCAATATCATCGTGAATCAAAACACTTCCATGTACCGGCCAAAGTGATTCGACCTGATCACGTGCCACAGCCTTACGGTCTCCCCGAGCGGCCAGAAAACGCCACATAAGAGCGCCATCGGTTAATCTCAAGCAATAGACATAACCATCAGCGCTGCCAAATAAGACTTTACCCTCATGGATAGTTGGAGGTGAATCAATCCGACCGCTTGTGGTATATGACCAAATCTGCGAACCATCATTTTCATCCAAGGCATACACGATACCGGCATCTACTTTACAAACCAGCACCTTGCTCCCGGTAATCACCGGCTGGGTTAAATTGTCGCCAAGTTCAGTTTCCCATGCCGGCTTCAGTTCCACAGGTAATACCGTTTCGGAGATGCCACTGCGAAGTGAATCATGCCTATATTGCGGCCAAGATTCATTATCCACTTTTACATTATCTTTCAGTGTTTTGTAAGCCGGTCCTTTTTCAAGGCGTTGTTCTTGTGGAACTTTGGGGATTTCACTCTTTTCAGCCGCCAGCGACCAGAAGCCCCACAGTTTGGATTCCATATAACAACCGCAGGCATGGGGGGGAGCATAGATAAGCCCATTGGCGGGGAGAATCCCATACTGGCATGTTCCTCTAACCCAGTTGTTTCTAGAGTGGTTATCCCCTTGGAGATCCATCATCTCGATACCGCGTTTGCCGGTGATGATATAACGTTCGGTAGCCTTTTCACGATAACAACGATGATGATGTCCGGATGTTTGCAGGTCTACCATGATGTTATTCGACCTTTTCACTTCACCTGTGAACAAATCCCGGCCCTTGTCAAAATCGTCAACAGGCGGTGGAGATACAGAGTCGCTCACATGCAATCCCTGCCATACTAAATTATCGATCACGAAAATATCGAGCGGTGAGTGAAAACCGCCACCGGCTTTGCATTCCCAGAGTTTCTCACCGTTTTCTGCTGAGATTGCGGTCAATTTGTTTGAAAGTTTACAGAGAACAACACCATTCTTCACGACTAAAACATGCTGCCCGTAAGTCAATTTTTTCCGGCTTACCCGCTTCTCTCCTTCATTATAAGTCCAAAGTTCATCACCGGATTTCAAATCAAGGCAAACAACGCTTTCGCCTGCTTGAAAGTATACTTTACGGCCATCGGAAGCGAGCGTCTCCGGCATGGGATTCGATTTTGGATCGGTCCATTCCCACAACGTGCTGCCGGTTTCAGTCTGTATGGCCACAATTGACTTTTGATTGGGAAACTTAAATTCTTCTTTGAAAAAAGGATGATCTCTGGCCTGTTCAGCGATGGGAGAGCCTTTGAGAACCAGTAAGATCCCATCGATTAAAATAAATTCTTCAGCACCAGTAGTATTGTCATAGGATCGCATGGTATCACCTGTATCAGCATCCAAAACAGATACAGGTTCATTTAATCCCAGTGGCATGTATAAGCGATCATCAGACACCACTAAAAGTCTGGTCACTTGTGGAGGGCCTGAACGAAAGCGGATTTTGTGCCATGCCCATGAATCCATTTCCTTTTTCCATAACTCAATACCGCTGAAAGCATCGCGGGCAGCAATGGCCCAGTTACCGGGGATGTTGATATTTGCCGCCGGAGATTCATCCATGATGTAAAAAATCTTTCCCCGTGCAGTAACAACAGAACTGATGCTGCATAATTTGTGATGGTTGCGTGACCAGAGAGGAGCGCCAAGCCATTGCATATGCCTTGGTGGACCGACCACTGTATCATTAGCCACAGCGTTATTGTCCGCTCCATGCAAATAGTGTGTCCACTCGTCGATGTTTTGAGGCCATGGCTTCGTCAACTTTTGCCATTCACCATTTTGTTTCACATATGCTTCGCCCAGAGGAGCCAGCACGCGCATCATCTCTTGCCTGGAAACATCGTAGTTCTTGCTCACAATCAACAGGTTCACCAGATTATCCGTGTATGGGAGATGCTTGCCGTTAAACGTATCGGCGGTAACACTGCCGTATAGGCCTTGTGATTGGATATACCGGCGGGCATTCTGTACCTTGTTTTTGTCAATATCCAATCCTTGGACAATGCAGCTATCGTTTAAACGCAAAGCGGTTGTTAATTCTCCGTCATCGCAACCGGCGTGAACAATTAATCCACCTTTAATTTGAGTGGTATCTAAGATTTCCTGTATTTGTTTCTTGTTTGTTGCAAGCGCTTCAGATGAAGTGCAGTAAAGTGCAGCATAAATTATTAGAAGCGATACAATTAGCTTATTGGTAATGTTCATTTTAAAACTCCAATGATTGTTATTTATTTCATATATTTTAGCATATTTTATTCTTGTTCTATTTGTTAGTGACTAAACATTGAGGATTGTCATAAAACCAATTAGATTTTGACGATATCCCAACGTAGGGCAATCACAAAGGATTGCCCCCTACAAATATCTAACATAGGGCAATCACAAAGGATTGCCACTACAAATATCTATGAATAAACTTGATCAGAGATATTTGATAATATGATGCTAATATCTTCGTCAACATCTCTACGTTCAATCTATACTCAGCAATAGGAACCGATTTTGTTACTGAGATATTTTAATGCTGTTTCCAAAAATTCCAATGCAGTTTGATCGTTTTCTCATTGGCCAATCATCCGAATGGAAATCTAAAATAGTCATCCGTCTGTTCAATCCAGGTTTTGAGCATGAAACGGTGGCGTTTAATTTTATTCTTTAATGACGGTTCATTAATAAGGTTGTTCACCTCGCCTGGATCGTTTTCGAGGCCGAAGAACATTTCAGGGTTTTCACCTTGTGAAAACACGATGTATTTATATCGCTGGGTGCGGATCATTCTTCCGGTCATTGCGTGATTGTATTTATCCGAGGCGAGTTCCGTGATGACAAAATCCCGTCCTGGTGCATTTTTGTCTTCGATTACATGGCGTAAACTCATACCAGCTACATTCGACGCTAACGGGACACCGGCATAATCGCATAGGGTCGGCAGGACATCTATGCCGGAAACCAGGTGCGAACGATTCACTACACCATTGGGGATAACTCCTTTCCACTGAATGTTAAAAGGGACAGTAGCCGGTTCCTCGTAAAGCATCAGTTTGACAACCCATTCGTGCGCCGCCATACCTTCGCCGTGATCGCTGGTAAACAGAATTATTGTATCTTCTTCCAAATTACATTCTCGCAATGTTTGCAGTAATCTTCCTATTTCTTTATCCACGCGTTCGGTCATGCGGTAGTATTCATAGAGATAAATGCGCCAGCGGGTTTCATCCCAGTCTGTTGTGTAAGTATTTTCCGGACCGTATTTTTCTCTTACGCGGCAGCGTTTGATAAATTCCGGCTCGTTGGGATCACGCTTAAAGTTATCAGGAAGAGGCGGGTAATCTTTATAATCCGGCGGCTCCTGCTTGCGGTAGCTGGGATGGTCTTCGATCAGTTTATCCATTACCTGGTGGCAGATATCATGGGGATTATGCAGCGAAACGCCAAGCAGGAACGGTTTATCACGTTTTCTTTTTATGAATTCAACCGCACTATCTGTTACATGTGGATCGGCGAAATCACCAAAGCGAATTGTCTTCTGGATGTCACCGCCTATGGGTAACATTTCGAAACCGGGGATTGAACCAAGGGTGTCATCTTTCTTCCAATACTTTGGAATTGCTGGATAGGATTCCGGTAAATGCCATTTCCCTGCCCAGCCGGTGTCGTATCCCGCATCACGGAAAATGAATCCCATCGTTGGAATGCCTTCTTTGATGGAATCGCCGTTATAATTCACACCGGTCTGGTGGGGCATCAGACCAGTCATCCAGCTGCTTCGGGAGGGGCCGCAAACCGGGGTTGTACAATAGGATTCGGTAAAACATACACCGTTGCGGCCGATGGAATCCAAATGCGGGGTGTGCAGGTATGGATTTCCGGTTAGGCTCATTGCGCGGCCGCTTTGCTGATCGGTAACTACCAGGAGGACATTTGGCTTCTTCCCGCTTTGATTTCCAGAACCGGTTTTGGAAATAATATTGAACGGATTCTTTATCATGCCGGTGGTACTTCCCAACATGCTGACAGCACAAAATTCCCTGCGGTTTATTTTGGATGGTTTCATTTGGCCTGCCTCCTTTTAATCACCTCGGATGGAATCAGTAACCGCCATTACTTTTTGACTGGTAATGAATAAAGCCAAGAAGGTAAAGGCAGCGTTGACAATGATGATTTCAAATCCAAATTGATATCCCCAGAACCACTCTTGCGAGTATATATAAATAATGATAGAGAGAATTGGCGACAAGACACAGAAGAACGGCACTAGAACATCCCGGACACGATAACGGGTAAACAAACCAAAGGCGAATAATCCTAACAAAGGCCCGTAGGTGTAGCCGGAATATTGGATGAATGCGTTGATCACGCTTTGTTTGTTGATGGCTTTGAAAATCACGATCAGGAAAAACAAAAAAATGGATACCCCCAGGTGCACGATAAACCTGGTTTTTCTTGAATGCTTTTCTTCTTCTTTGTGGAAGTTAAGAAAATCAACGCAGAACGATGTGGTTAGAGCAGTCATGGCCGAATCTGCGCTGGAATAAGCCGCCGCGGAAATTCCGAGCAGGAAGAAAATCCCTGTAAATACGTTGAAATGGTTCAGTGCCAATAATGGGTAAAGGTCATCGGTGTTTTCCGGAATAGCGATTCCGGTTTCTGAAGTATAGACCACAAATAACAAGCCTAAAATCAAAAAAAGATAATTGGCCATCAGGAGCATAATGCAAAAACTATACATGTTGATTCTGGATTCCTTCAGATTGCGGCAGGTGAGGTGTTTTTGCATGACACTTTGATCCAGGCCATTGGTGACGATGCTCAAAAAGGCTCCTGTGAAAATCAGTTTGAAAAAGTTGCGTTTGGATTCCCAGTCCCATTCAAACATCTTCGCCGTGGGATTATTTTTTAATAGTGTGGTAAACGCAGACCAGGTTAAGTTCAATTCGCCGGCAATTACGTAAATACTCAGTATCACTGCCAGCAGCAGGAAGGTTGTCTGCATGACATCCGTATACACGACGGTTTTGATACCGGAACGGTAGGTATAGAACCAAATCAAGATCAAGGTGACAAACACAGTCGCTTCGAATGGGACTCCATACGCATCAAACAAGGCGAGTTGAAGCACGCCGGCCATCAGAAAAAGTTTGAATGCAGCCACTGTGCTTTGGGCGAAGAGGAAAAACGCTGCCCCGGTTTTGTAAGACCAGAATCCAAAGCGGGATTCGAGATATTCATAGATCGAGTAGACATTTAAGCGGTAATATAATGGAAGCAAAATGAAGGCGATAACTAAAATCCCGACCACGTAGCCGATGACTATCTGAAAGTAGGTGAATTGTGTATTGACCACCTCGCCGGGCACGGAAATAAAGGTGATGCCGGAAAGTGAAGCGCCGATCATCCCGAATGCCACGAGGAACCAAGGCGATTGTTTCTTGGCAATAAAAAACGTTTGTGAACTTGTATCCTTGGAACTGCATATCGAGATTACGAACAGCAGCGCGAAATACCCAAGAACCACACTAATAACCAGGATTGGATTCATTCATCATCCCATTACAAATTTATGATTACCTTCAGAACCTGGCGGTTCTAATCCATAGCTATCCATTCCCAAGTTTATTCCAACTCAAGTTAGATATTCGGAGTATCTACATATCATACGGGTAGAGAAGATCGGTTGTCTAGCCAATCTTTACCCAAAGATGTATATCCAATTTCCTATGAAGGTTTTCGCTTTTTATTATTTCATCTTTTTGGCCTTTTTTATGTTTTGTTGGGCGCCCAACTTTTTTTGAACTGGGCTTTTTGGTTGACTACTTTGTTCAGTGGGAGTTGCATTTTGCGCTTCGCCACCGTTTGACCTGCCGGTTTGCCCTCTTGACCGGCAGGACGGCTGGGTCAT
>CAZXSQ010000323.1:0-8315 GCA_964643335.1 uncultured bacterium | reverse complement strand
TACAGGTGTGATCAAAGTAATAACCAACCATGATACTGTTGTGACGGTTACGCCAACAACAAGTTCCTGCCAGGCTGCAAGCGGTTCCAAACCAAGCACTGGGGTATAAATAAACTTAAAGAAAATCGCTACCACAAAGGATATAACCATAGCCGTGATCTCGCTGTATGCATTCACCCGCCACCAAAACCATCGCAGCATAAAAATCAATCCGGTTCCCGCACCGATCTGCAGTAATATCTCAAATCCCTGTAAAGCACTGCCAAGTGTAAAAGAAAGCAAACAGGCCAGAATCATCAACACAACCGTAGTCATCCTGGCGACTAACACATAATGACGCACTTCAGCATCGTTTCGAATAAACCGCTTGTAAAAATCATCAGTCAGATAGGAAGCCCCCCAATTCAACATCGTGCTGATTGTAGACATATAAGCGGCGGCCAGCGAGGCAACCACCAGCCCCAGCATTCCATGTGGTACAATGACAAGCATGGCGGGATACGCAAGATCGTGGTCAATGAGATCGGGATTCATCTCAGGGAACTGACGCTGAATATGTTCAAGAGAAGGATAAACGATCATGGAACACAAAGCCACAAGAATCCAAGGCCAGGGGCGAATAGCGTAATGGGCGACATTAAACCAAAGGGTGGCCAGCATTGAATTCTTTTCATTGCGGGAAGCCAGCATCCTCTGCGCTACGAAACCGCCACCGCCAGGTTCAGCGCCGGGATACCAGACACTCCACCATTGAATGGCAAAAGGAATGATGAACAGGGGAACCGCTTCTTCCCATTTGGTGAAATCGGGAAGAATATTGAGAGAAGAAACCACTTCGGGATGGCTTAACATACCACTTAAACCGCCCACTTTCTCATGAGACAGCGCATAATAAGCAGCGCCAATAGAACCGGTCATCGCCATGACAAACAGAAATAAATCCGTCACCACCACGCCCCACAGTCCCGCCGTGCTGGAATAGACCGCCGTAATTGCACCACAAATCAAGACGGTGGTATATTTATCCAGCCCCAGCAAAATTCCCGAAATCTTAATGGCAGCAAGGGTAACAATGGCCATGACGATTACATTGAAAATCAATCCCAGATACACAGCCCGGAATCCGCGAAGAAAGGCTGCCGGTTTCCCAGAGTAGCGCAATTCATAAAAACCTATATCGGTAAGCACACCTGAGCGGCGCCAGAGCTTGGCATAGAAAAAAACAGTCACCATCCCTGTCAACAAGAAAGCCCACCAGGCCCAGTTCCCGCTAACGCCGCGTGTGCGGACCAGATTACTGATCAGCATGGGGGTATCCGTGGCAAACGTAGTGGCTACCATCGAGGTACCGACTAACCACCATGGCAGGTTCCGTCCGGAAACGAAATATTCATCGATATTCTTTCCCGCTCTGCGGGCGAAAAAGATACCGATCATTAAAGCCATAAAGAAATAAGAGAAAATTATTAACCAATCAACAATATTCAACAGCATCGATTACCCCATTTTCAAGCGAGGATGTAAAGCATTATTTGGACAATAATCATTCTTGTCAACTGAAATGAAAAATTAAGAGGAGAAAGAAGCTAATTAAACAAAGCGTCTTTATCTGAAATCGCCCTGGATTTTTCGAAGAGTGCTTGAACTTGGTCGATCGATGAAAGAAAAGCATCAATCACTTCGGGATCAAATTGACGGCCTCTTTGATCCCGAATGGTATCGATGGTTTCCTCAAAAGACCATGCCGGTTTGTAAGGCCTCTGTGAGGTAAGAGCGTCAAATACATCCACAACGGCCACAATACGTCCGGCCAAAGGAATTTCATCTTGGTGAAATCCGTGTGGGTAACCATTACCATCCCAACGTTCATGATGGTTCAATGCGATATCATGTGCCATATTCAGTAGGGGAAATTTAGAGCCTTTTAATATATTGGCACCGATAACCGTATGTTGTTTTATAATGTTATATTCTTCATCGGTTAGCCGGTCCGGTTTGAGAAGAATTGAATCGGCAATCCCCACTTTGCCAACATCATGCAAAGGACTGGCCATTTTCAACATTTGGCAGAATTCCTGGGAGAGCTCCATACCCTCAGCAATCAAATATGAGTAGTGTGAAATTCGAAGCAGATGTTTCCAAGTATCCTCATCCCGATACTCAGCCACTAATGAAAGCCGGTGAATAATTTCAGATACCCGCTCTTCCAGCAGTTTTTTAGCAGATTGAAGTTGTTTGATTGTCTTTTCCAGATGCCGGGTCTTGGCCAAGACTTCATTTTCCAACGTTTGTTTGTGCTCTATCTCTTGTCGAATATGCAGGCGGCGTTCCAATGCGCGGGATACACTGATCAGCAGACCTTCATTATGAATGGGTTTGGATAAATAGTCATAGGCGCCAATCTTCATGCATTCCACACCGGTATTCAAATCATGAAGGCCGGTCAACATCACGACTGCAATCTCTTCTTCCTTTCCTACGATTTTTTTGAGTATATCCACCCCGTTCATAGACGGAAGCCCGATATCCAAAACAACAAGATGATAAGAATCCGTATCAATTTTTTGCAAAGCCTCTTCTCCCGTCGAGGCCTGATTACACAGATAACCTTCTTTCTCAAGAATTCGGCATATCAATTTTCGAATTTCATCTTCATCATCCACGATAAGTAATTTACATGTACCGTTCTTTTGGTTTTTATTCATAAGAAACACTCATTTTTAAAAGGAACGAGAATAAACCAATCATAATTTTTGGTGAGTTTTATCTAAAATTTCTCTAATTTTTTTTGCCAATATCTCGGCGGAAAAAGGTTTTTGCAGGAAAGAGCCGCCAATTTTAGAGAATTCGACATCAAGATATTTGCTGTTGGTATAGCCGGACATATAAATGACCTTCATTCTAGGACGTGAAAGTGCCAAACGGTTAGCCAATTCGGTGCCGCCCATCTCGGGCATGATCATATCAGTAACCAACAAATGAATGGGAGACTTATATTCTTCACTGAAACGAATTGCCTCCATTCCATTGGATACAGAGAGAACGTTATAACCTAAATCTTCAAGCATTTTGAAAACCAGTTTTCGAACTTTCTCTTCATCCTCAACCAGTAAAATCGTTTCTGTTCCGCGCATCGGTTCGTTCTGTTTTGGATTTTCTTCTTTTGTATCCATATCGCCCACACATGGGAAAAGAATTTTGAAGGTCGAACCATAAGCCGGTTCACTGTAAACTCGAATATATCCCTCACATTGCTTCACAATCCCATAGACAGTTGCAAGGCCCAATCCTGTTCCTTTCCCAGGTTCTTTAGTGGTATAAAAAGCTTCGAAAAGATGCGAAAGGGTTTCCTCATCCATTCCTATACCCGAATCGCTTACTGAAAGCATTACATAATGGCCGGGTTTAACCTCAAAATATTGCTTGGCCATTACTTCATCCAATTCAACATTACTGGTTTCGATGGTTAATTTTCCACCTCCAAACATGGCATCTCGCGCATTCACAGCGAGATTGATAATAATGAGTTCTATCTGACCCCGGTCAGCCTTAATTTTTCCAAGATTCGGGTCTGTAACAGTCTTGAACTTGATGTTTTCTCCAATCAATCGGCGAAGCATTTTTTCCAGTTCAGCAACGATGTGATTGAGATCGAGAATCTCCGGCTGGAAGATTTGTTTTCGGCTAAAAACAAGAAGTTGTCGTGTGAGTGAAGCAGCACGTTTACCAGCGTTTATAATTTCTTCAACGTTCTCAAGACGTGAATCATGTTTATCCAAACACTGGAGCAAGAATTCAGCATAACCGTTGATGGTCATGATTAAGTTATTAAAGTCGTGCGCCACTCCTCCCGCCAACTGACCGATGGCTTCCATTTTCTGGGACTGGTAAAATTGTTTCTCAAGTTTCTTCTTCTCTTGCTCGGTTTTCTGATTTTCAATTTTTTCCCTGATCAATTCGATTCCATAAGCCAGGTCATCCGCTAATCGTATTAAGAGGGTTTGTTCCTCTTCATCGAACGATTCCGTTTCACCCGAATAAATCGCCATAACGCCAATCGTTTTTTCTTTCGTTTTTAATGGAACAGCGATTGCTGACTGATATCCGCGTTTTTGTGCTTCTTCAGCCCATGGCTTAAAATCGGGATCGGTCAATACATTTTTGGTAATAGATGGACAGCCTGATCTGACTGCTTTCCCTGCCGGTCCTTTTCCACGTTCAGTATCAGCCCACGTCAAGTTGATGCTGTCAAGGTAACCTTCTTCACATCCGGCATGAGTCACAATTCTTATCGTTTTATCTTTATCATTTTCAACATAACCAATCCATGCAAAAAGATATTCACCTTCTTCCACGATGATCTGGCATATCTGTTCGAGTAAAACAGATTCACTTTCTGTTCTTTTAATAACCCGATTACAGGCGTCTAATGTTTTAAGCACCCGGTTGACTCGCCCCAGCTCCGTTTCTATAAATTTACTTTTAGAAATATCCGAGTGTATAATGATGATAAAAGTTACGTTATCTTCCCGAACTCTTTTCACCTTCATCAAGAACCGTTTCGTTGTACCGGACAAGTGACGGGAATATTCCATGGAAAAATCGTTCATATTCCCATTCAAAACAGACCGTATTCTCTCCTCCGCTTTTTTGCTGTCTTTTGAAGCCGCTTCATCGGGCAGGTCTCTCACTGTAAAATAATTCAAATCTTTGAAATCAGTTTCTTTATTCCCATGAATTCTGGCAGACTCAACCCAGGAATGATTTACAAAAATAATTTTTCCTTGTTCATCCAAAATTACGATTTTTTCGGGGAGGGCATTCAAAATTGGTTGCAGTGGATGTATGGGATTATTGGCGAAATTGTCTACATGAAGCGTATGTCTCTCTTTAGAATCCACTATGTTAACCCCGAGTTCTGTTTATTTAAGTTTTTAATGCGGACTGGACTGTCCGCACTCGTTTTCAATTTCATTGGTTATATCTAAGGTCCCCATACATCGATGTCACCAACACTGACCAGCCCATTTGAGGTAGCGTAAGGAAAACCGTTATCCAATATCTGATTAGGCCCGTGTGATCGGATATGCCAGGCAAGCCCACCGGGTATGTGGAGAGAATCATTCGGGGAGGTCTGGCGGTTGCCTTGATAGGAATGCCAGTCGGACTTGAACCAGGCTCGTTCGGACACCCTTTCCACATAATGGAAAAAACCCTGCGTGAAGTATTCATTATAGGGATCGTGGAAAATATCCTTGGGCACCGAAGCGATATAGGCAACTGGTGTGGATAAAAGCCGCAGGCGGGGCGCAGGAACATTACTCCTGGGATAATTGTTGTTATCCAGCCTGTATTGTTCCAAAGCGGTAGCCTGAGCGTCAATATCCGCATAGACACGTGCGATCTTGGCGCGTACTTGCGCGTTCAAAAAATTCGGAACGGCGATGGCGGCAAGTATACCGATAATAGCAACAACGATCAGTAGTTCAATTAGCGTGAATCCATCATGAAGGGTTCTTTTCTTCATTTCCCGCCTCCTGTTGTCTTCTATTGGCTTTATTTTGATCATCTTGAATTACTTTTCAGATTATATTAATCCATTTTAGCGATTTCCGCCTCAAGCTCCTTCAAAAAATCAGAAAGAGATTGACGTTCGGAAACTCGATCCACCTTTTCTCTTTTGCATATTTCAACAAACCGTTCATAGGTTCCATCTTTGACAGCTTCTCGAAGATTCGTGCAGAGTTTAAGGTACATAACCGGTAACCGCGCCACCTGCACACGTCTTCTAATTTCTACATTATCCGCCACAATTTCAGCCCGGTCAAAGAATTTTTCTGATCGGAGGATAAAATCATCTTCGAACAGAGGGCGTTCCAATCCATCGAAAATATGCATGTGCATCTTAGGGGTAATGGCACCATGAATCATATCGAAATATTGACGAACATATTGCCCGCTGCGTCCATAATACCCATACATGAAATCATCGATCACTGCGTCCACATTTTCAAGGTTGGGATTCCATAACAATTTCGCTAACACATAAGCCCGAAGTTCCGAGAATTCTCCACAGCGGGTATTGTAACAAGCCTGTTCCATCACTCCGATTGCCTTGTTGTTTTGGAAGGCTTGTAAATTGTCTTGCAGAACCTCAAAGTTGGGATGCGGGAGAATGTAATGCCTGAAATTCACCACATAGTCCCATATATAGAGATGCGGGGCGATTTCAGCCCATTGACGCAGGTCTCTCAAAAAATCTTGATTGGTGGGGCCGTCATAAAACGAATGCGAAAAACAGCATTCGATACTGCACAGCCGTACAACAACGTTTTCTCTCGGCTTTATAGTCTTGGGTGCTTTGCGGGTGTATTGATAGGCTAATGTGCCGATAAATTTATCAGAGAACTCCTCATTTATCGCATCAGCCACCTGATTGACAAAATAAAGCATCGGTCCGGCTTCACTGCCTTCCCGCTTTGCAATTTTCTGACAGTCTTCACATTGACAAGCACCGTGCCAATCATTTTGTGAAACGGAATAAATCAAGTATTGGGGATTTTCCCGCATGAATTTCTTCAAACGCTTTGTGACAATCTCTAATACATCTGGATTGGTCAAACAAAGCTGCGCTCTTACATAACGCCGTTCGCCGTTGATCAATGAAAAGTACTCCGGATGTTCCTCAAAAAACTCATCGGGCGGCATAAAATGATAAAAGGTATGCACCCCCCAATACCCTTCAACTCCACCCGGCTGCTCCCGGTAAGACATGCAGCCATTGATCCGGTTTCGTGCCGCCCAAATGGGTTCAAAGGCTTCAAAATAAAAATCGTTGCGTACACGCAGGCCAGGCGACTCATGTTTGTCAATATGACTAAACTCATACCATTCTTTTTTAGGCACAATTGTTACGGAAGGGGTATACCACCGGCAGCCCAGATAAGTTTCTAGAAAATCCATCACGCCATACATCGTCCCGCGCTGCCTGCCGCCATAAATTAAAATACGCGAACCTTTGTTTACAATGTGAAAACTTTCATCATCCGGTGAAAGCTGAGGAGTTTCATCATCCAAAATTAACTTGGTATGATCATTGATTCCAAGAATTATTTCCTTTTCATAGAGGGGTTTTTGATCAGAGACTATGGGAAAATGCGCTCCGCTTGCTTCCTTCAGCCAATGCTGTAACTCATCGGCGGCCCATTTTTCCGAATCAGATGCATCTTCTCCAACCACAATAATAAAATCGGTTTTTCCATTTTCAAAAAGCATATGGCGTTGTACCGTACCAAGGCCGGTCAACATTGAATAAAAATCGTGCGAATCGTCAATGAAGTATCGATCAACTTGAAGCGTATACTCACGATACCGGTCAGCATCCACATCGATGATAATCGGTTGAACTGACGGCCACATATCACTCCATACCACACCGGGTTTTCCAGTGGCCGGTTTCAACCTGAACTCCACTCGTTTAAAAAGGCGGTTCAGGAAATTTTCACGTTTTTTGGGAACAATTCTTTTCTCACCATCCAGTTTTACTTCGAAAAAACGTTTATTACTGAAACGTTCTCCTGAGAAAGGCAAAATTCTTAATGCGTAACCCCACTGCCCTTCACTATTTTCAATTTTGAGCAGAATCTGATTTTTTCCTTTTTTAAGGTGGATAGGTACAAGATCATCGTCCAATTGAACAGTCCTTCCGCCTGCAAATTTCCAAACTTCGTTACCATTCACCCATACTCTAATCCCGTCATTGCTTCCCAATGACATTAAATGGTATCCATCCTGATTC
Source organism: uncultured bacterium (assembly GCA_964643335.1). Taxonomy (GTDB): domain Bacteria; phylum Hinthialibacterota; class Hinthialibacteria; order Hinthialibacterales; family Hinthialibacteraceae; genus CAZXSQ01. The sequence continues at coordinate 517 of CAZXSQ010000323.1, read as the reverse complement.
GCTTCTACATAACAGCACGCGTAAGCGAGAACATGATTAAGATCACCAATGGTTTTGTCCAAATCTATTGCAGGCTCATCCGAAGTGTATTGAAACCATGCCGCCTGACCGTCATCATATTTTTCAACCTGTCCAGGTTGTACTTTTAGATTGGTCTCTCCACCATGCGCTTTTAGATAATCGGTGTTGAAACCGGGAAGGTCTTCCACATTAATTCTCCCGTCAGGAGTTTCTGGATTAGGAAAAGGACCGCAGATGAGCCAGGTTTTCAAATAGTCATCAGCCTGTCTGACATTGTAAACCGGCACATCAGCCGCTATAGTTTGAGTCAATACAAGTGAAATGAAACCGATGATGAGTTGCTTTTTGATCATTGTTCTATCCTTTCAATATAAGTGATCCAAATGAATAAAAACGTTTTATAAGACAAATGTACAGCCCTTTATCGAGGTTGATTTAATCTACTGGAGAGTACGAAGTTCGACTAGCAAATCCGCGTGATCCGAGGGGCTGAAAG
>CAZXSQ010000322.1:2309-8323 GCA_964643335.1 uncultured bacterium | reverse complement strand
AGCCCTATTATATGTAAATTCGAAGTTCAAGTGAAGCTATTCCACCCGCTCGGGGGAAACGAGTCCAAGATATGAAATTGTCTCCTGCCGTGTTGGATGGAGCATGATTTTCCCTGAGTTGAGGGACATATGTCATTATTTTTAAGGTTTAAAATACCTATTACTTATCGATAAGTTAATGACATTGGGTGTATCTTCCCCCGCATGGGAGCGAGGTCTGCCGCGGCGGATTGCCCGAATGGATGAGATATAGGCAGTCAAACAGATTGATTGTTCCAAACATAAAGGGATACAATATAAAAGAATTAATTCTTAGGAGCAGCATACAACGACATGATGAGAAAAATCGCTAATTCTGTTTTACAATATTGTTTAATTCTTCCTTTCATTTTTTTGTTCTCCTGCACCAGCACCGATGAGAAATACGGAGTTGTTGAACTATTCCATGGTGCACCAAAACCGGTAGAAATGATCCCGCGAGCCATTTTAGGGAACCTTCCATCAGGACCGTTTCCCTCTCACAGAGTACAAGGTATCCTAGTCATGGATACTGGCTGTGATTACCAAGGGGAAACATCACTAACCTATTTAACTCATTTGTTAGATAGATACGTTTCGTCGACCGGTATCGGTGACCTGCCTTTTCACTACTTCATCGATTTAACAGGAAGAGTCTACGCAGGCCGTTCAGATATTACTCCAGCTGAACTTCACGAAGGAGATCCGTTCACACTTCGGCCTGATGAGGTGACAAAGAAAGAAATTATTTATGCGCGCGTAGCCGCCAAGAGAAATCCTGTAAAAAATCTGGATGGTTTTATTGTGATTTGTGTTCTCGGGAATTATGATGAACGAATCCTGACAGAAGAACAAGAAAAACAGCTTTTTCAACTTTGCGCCTACCTTTCCCATAACAAAAATATTCCCTTGGAGAATATCAAAGCGTTGAGCGATATCTATCCGGCAACGAATAATCCCGGTTTTTATTTAGAAAACTATTTACAACGGTCTGTTTTGGTGAAAAATATTCCACCACCGCCCGGAAAACATCGATTTATACCCCCCGAGCTGTAGGGGCGATTCGGGAATCACCCATTATACCCATAAGCTGTAGGGGCGATTCGGGAATCGCCCTACTCTGAAATTAGTAAATAGAGATTGAGAGAAATTCCATGCAACGAGTTACATTAATCGCGCTATACGATGAGTACTGTCTTGGCGTTCGTTATATGTCATCGGTTTTACAAAATGAAGGACATCACGTCAATATCATCGTTTTTAAGGGTGTCGAGAATATTTGCCCGACGCAAGTACCGCCACCCGATCAACAGGAAGAAGGCGGATATTACGGCTATTGCACCTGCATTACGGCCAATGAAAAAGAGATTTTGTTGAATCTATTAAAAGAGCAAGACCCCCATTTGATAGGACTTTCCTTCTCTTCGATGAGTTTTGGTGTAGCAAAGTTTATCTCTAAGGTGATTCAACAAGTGTTGAAGAAACCAGTCATTTGGGGGGGAGTGGATTCAACCATCAACGCAGAAGAAAACATTCAATATCCGGATTACCTCTGTATCGGTGAAGGAGAATATCCACTTCGAGCATTAGTAAACACCATGGATAGGGGCGGAGATACAGATCATATCCCCAGCATCTGGGTGAACCGGGATGGAAACGTTATCCGAAATCCACTTATGAAATTGGAACAAAACCTGGATAATTATCCGTACCCTGACTTTGAATTGGAAAACAAGACTTTAATTATCAACAATTCTATTTCGGAGGCTCCCTATCCTCCTCACAGCCATCTCTATACAAATTTCATGATTATGGGTACCAGAGGATGCCCATTCAACTGCACTTACTGCTGCAGCGGTCACCAGCGGAAAATGTACGCACCTGACCGCTACATGCGCAGCCGTTCAGTGGATAATGTTATACAAGAACTTAAGTACCGGGTTCAATCCTGGCCTTGGCCACTGGAACGAATTGAGTTTTATGACGATGTCTTGCCTGCAAATAAAAAATGGGTCGCTGAATTTTCACCCAAATTTGCTACCGAAATCGGTCTTCCCTTCTTTGGATACACCCATCCCAACGTGGGAGAACCAAGAGAGCTGAGTCTTCTACATGAAGTAGGTATGCATTATTTGATCATGGGCGTTCAATCCGGCAGCCAGCGTGTTTTAAAGAAATACTACAATCGCCTGCATCCAAAAGAGCGCACAATTCGCACCGCTCAAAATATTCTCGACTCCGGAGCCAGATTATTGGTGGATTTTATCGGCCATAATCCGCTGGAAACTGAGGAAGACAATATTGAGACCCTCGACTTGATCTGCGATCTCCCCCGGCCTATGGGGATCATTACCATCAATCCCATGGCTTTTTATGACAATTACCGCATTTATCACATTGCCAAAGAGGAAGGAATATTTGACCAGTTAGAGCGTCCGAAAGGCGTACACGCCTATCAGGCCAAAACTAAGCCTGAATACATTTTTTGGGAAATGCTTCATTTAATGGCTCATTTTGAAGGGTTTAGCAAAGAAAACTTAATGGGACTTGTTAATGATGAATACCTGCGGAAGAATCCTCAAGTGTTTGCAGAAATGGTGACCAACCTCTACAACGCCACCTACCTGGACCATAATCCAGTCGTCAATAAAGAACAGTACATCCAGCAATTACGCTGGCGGGTATGGAGAGTGGAGAAATCCCCTGTCTATCGCACTTATTGTAAAATAAAAAACCTCGTCGCTTAAACTCTTACATCCACTATCAACAGCTACCCAATTTCGATGAATAATTTTTTCATTATTCTAACTTGCAATTAAATCTGATAAAATATATCGTATTCATAAATTTTTTCTGAGGTATATAAAATGAGGCGAGTAACGTTTATTGCTTTATATGATGAATATTGTCTGGGTGTGCGGTACATGTCATCCGTTTTAAAAAATGACGGTCATGAAACCAACATAATCATATTCAAAGGAGTCGAGTATATATCACCTTCACAAATACCACCGTCCGAAAAGCAGGACGATGGCGGTTATTACAGTATGTGTACATATACCAGCGAAAAGGAATTGGATATCCTGCTGAATACCCTGAAAGAACAGGATCCACATTTGGTGGGGTTATCGTTCACTTCTATTAGTTTCGGACTGGCAAAATTCATCACCCAAAAAATACAGAATGAATTGGAAATCCCAGTCATTTGGGGTGGAGTCGACTCCACCGTCAACGCGAATGAAAACATCCAATTCACGGATATGATTTGCCTTGGAGAGGGCGAATTCCCAGTCCGCAACCTGGTTAATGCTATAGACCGTGGTGAGGATATACTTCATATTCCAAGCATTTGGGTAAGACAAAACGGCACAGTCTACCGAAATCCCACCATGAAGTTGGAACAAGACCTCGACAGTTATCCTTTCCCCGATTTTGAGTTGGAAAATAAAACCGTCATCATCAATGACAGACTATATCCATCGCCTTATCCCCCTCGCAGTCACCTCTACACCAACTTCATCATCATGGCCACCCGTGGATGTCCATTCACCTGCACCTATTGCTGCAGTGGGCATGATGATGTGATTTATCACGGAGATAAATTCTTACGCCGCCGCTCGGTTGATAATGTCATCAAAGAACTCAAATACCGAGTGCAAACCTGGCCATGGCCACTGGTCCGAGTTGAATTTTATGATGATGTGCTGCCTCTGAACAAGCGATGGGTGCAGGAGTTTGCTCCAGCATATGGCACCGAAATCGCCCTTCCCTTCTTCGGTTACACGCATCCGAATGTTGGTGATCCGGAAATTCTATCGCATCTGTCCAGTGCAGGGCTAAATTATCTCATCATGGGGATTCAATCCGGCAGTCAGAGAACCCTTAAAAAATATTATGACCGGCGTCATCCAAAACATGTCACTCTTCAAACCTCACGAAACATTCTTGATTCAGGGACTAAATTACTCGTGGATTTTATCGGTTATAATCCTCTTGAATTGGAAGAAGACAATATTGAAACACTTGACTTGATCTGCGACCTGCCTAGACCGATCGGGATTGTGAACATCAATCCCATGGCGTTTTATGACAACTACAAAATTTTTCACATCGCTCACAAAGAAGGTATCACCGATCAACTTGAACGGCCAAAAGGTGTCCACGCCCTGCAGGCTAAACCTAATCCAAACTTCGTATTCTGGGAGTTCATGCACATGCTAGGACATTTCGAAGGATTTACCAAAGAAAATGTTATGGGATTGGTGAAAGATCAGTATTTACGCGAAAATCCCCCTATTTTACAGGAACTGGTCACCAATCTTTACCATGCAACTTATCTGGATGGGAATCCCGTTGTGAACAAAGAGCATTATATACAACAAATGCGGTGGCGGGTATCACAAATCGAGAGATCCTCAACCTTCAAAACATTTAAAAAATTGAAAAGCCTGGTTGCATAATCCTAATAATTCTAACACTTTATTCATCTGCTATCATAACCTCAACATGGGATTGATTTTTGTCAATGAGAAATTTCACTCTCCCTCTAAACTGTTTCATACAATAAGAATTTAAATTGGGAGTTTCCACCATGAAACCAAGAAAAATCATTAAAATCGACGAAGATAAATGCGACGGTTGCGGTGAATGCGTCACTGCTTGTGCCGAAGGAGCGATTCACATCATCAATGGTAAGGCCAAACTTGTAAGCGAAACATATTGTGACGGTCTTGGAGCATGCTTGGGAGAATGCCCTCAGGACGCCATCAGTATGGAAGAACGCATGGCAGAAGAGTTTTCTCATGAAACAGTGCAAGAACATCTGAATCAAATGGAGAAACAAAAACCTGTAAATGGATCTGTTGAAAAACCGGCAGCATCCTTCAGCTGTCCTGGAACGAGAATGCACACATTCCATTCTGTAGAAATGCCGAGCACTTTTCCGGAAACCACAGATTCACCATCATTTTTAGGAAACTGGCCGATTCAATTACATCTTGTCCCTACACAAGCGCCTTATTTCCAAGGAGCCAAACTGCTTTTATCGGCCGATTGCGTACCTTTCGCCTATTCAGGATTTCATCAACGATTTCTCGCTGGAAGAACGCTTCTGATCGGCTGTCCCAAATTGGATAACACAGAAACCTATTTGCATAAGCTGTCTCAGATTTTTTCCATGAATGACATTGAATCTATTGAAGTGCTGTATATGGAAGTACCTTGCTGCTTCGGTTTAGTACATACTGTGAAACAGGCATTGGAACAAGCGGAAAAGCCCATACCACTTCATTTAAGCATGATCAGCATTCAAGGAAAAGTATGTGAGACGTGCAAGAATTAATTCAATGTTTCCTTATTCTGAATTGCCGGTATTTTTGACAGGTTCACGTTCAGTAACCCAAAATAAAGCATTGGTAATCAACCGAAGAAAATTCTCATTCTTGAAATCTTCCTGATGCCCTAAAGACGTATAAAAAACTCTTCCTTCCTTATATATCCGTGTCCAGGCAACCGGTTCAGCATGATCAGGAATTTTCCCGGTCAACAAGATAAAAATATCCGGGGCCGGTGATGGATTTTTATATAAACTGCCTGGTGAAGTGAAAGGATTTACTCCTTTTAGAATCGGATGATTCTTCGCGGATGGATTGATAACTACTTTTGTCTCTGACCCGGAACCATAATGCCCTTGATAATCGCCACCGAATATTTTTTTATCCAATTCAAGCCAGGTATTAAAAGCATGACTGGCTGTCCGGATTCCAACAATTGGTCTGCCTGATAGACAGTAATCTTTTACTTTTTGCAATTGCTCACCATCGATTGTCATACGGCGGGTAAACAATACCATCAAATCCGCATTGTCCAGCGCATCGAGACCTGGAAGGTCATCCTTTTCTTCTCTGATAAGAAGGGTGCATTCTACTGGGTAATCGTTCTCTTTCAAATAATCTATCAAAAGTGGCAGTGATTTATTCGATTCATATTCAAGCGAT
>CAZXSQ010000322.1:0-2299 GCA_964643335.1 uncultured bacterium | reverse complement strand
TCAAGCGATCCTGAAAGCATACAAATCTTTAATTTCTGCTGGGAGGTATTTCCATTCTTCCCATATATACATTGTGAACTCACACCAAGCATCCCCAACATAATCAGGCACATAAATAACAGCTTAAATATCTTCATTCATTAACTCCTTTCCAAAAATCGAAACGACAATATTTTATCCCCTGTAGGGGCGCTTCGCGAAGCGCCCCTACTGATCTTATTTATAACATCATTTCATTAAATCCATCTTTGTCCGAATTCCCGACTGAGAACCTATAATCTAACCGTTTTCATGCGTAGATTGAAGCACAAAGACATTGATTTTACATGTTCCATATGAAAAAGTGTATGGAAAATTTAGAGGAGTATTCGTAACGAGATGAGGCAAAAGCTATGCACCCGGCTTTATTCTCCTGAAGCCGGGGAAAAATCATTGCAATTAGAAGATGAGAATACAGAGGCAGTTAGACGATCTGTCCGCTTGAAACAAGGAGAGCAAATTGCCTGCTTCAACGGAGACGGGAATGAATATATTTACACGATTGAAGCCTCATCGAAATCGCAGTTGTCACTTGTTTTAGAGAAATCCCATCCGAATCCAGCAGATAATTTTCCTGACACAGCAATTTTTATTGCCACAGTCAAAGGCAAAACCAAGGATCGAATTGTAAGAGAATTACCCCCACTGGGTGCAAGCCGCATCGTTTTTTATGTTGCTGAGCGATCTATTTCCAAACTCACACAAGCCCAGGTAAATCGCCTTCAGAAAATCGCCATTGAATCATGCCGGCAATGTGGACGCTCCACAATTCCCCAAGTTGAAATAACCCATCATACAATATTTGATATGCTTCAAAAGGATGAATACCGATTGGGCCAAAAAGTGTTATTTTGGGAAAAAATAAGCGAATCCATGCCAACGCTTTTTGTGGACTCTCAAGCACCAGTATCGTTGATTTTTGGGCCGGAGGGCGGATTCACAACTCAAGAAGTGAATTTAATGATTGAAGACGGCGCCGGAGTATATACCTTGGGAAAAAGAATTTTACGCACCGAATTAGCCGTTATCGTTGGAGTAACCTTGATCCAGGCACAACGGAATTTGTTCACATGATACCTTTAGGTGGGAGTGTTGCTTTACTTCTCTTTTTTGAAGATAGATAAGCAAGGAGTTTACCATTTTCCTCAAGTAGATCGATAAACGCTGAAATGGTTAGAGGATTGTTCTCTGCTATATAGTCGTGAATTTCAAGCAAGTCTTCACGGGCTTTAGGAGAAAGAATGTATCTTTTTTCATTTCACATTCTTAAGGTAGGTTTTGTTCCTCTCACGTAATTCTTCAAATACCTTTTCCCCGGGTATACCTCCACCTCTTTCGAGTTGTTCACGTCCTATGCGGATATTTTCATGAACTTCACTTTCCGCTTCCTCATAATCAGTCAGCACACGTATCGCTCGCTGAAGAACTTCCTCAGGCGAATCATACTTTCCAGAAGCAACTTTTTTGTTTATCTCTTCAGCGATATTGGTTGGAACATCCATGACTCTTCTCCAAATAAAGATTGCTTGTTTGACTTTACCTCAGCAGATAGTATATCCGGCTGTATAATAAATAGAATAACTTCAACTCATATCTATTCATTGATTGAAAACAGGATAAAAAACGGGAAGATGTACACGAAACAAACAACACATCCTCGAGTATTGATACACACTCTCGGATGCAAAGTCAATCAGTATGATTCAGAACGATTGCGGACTCTGCTCGCTAAGCGGGGGTTCTTGTCTGTCAACGAACAGGATGAAAAGGGTGCGGATTTAATCATTGTCAATACATGCTCCGTAACCGCTGAAAGTGACCGTAAAGGCCGCCAATTGATTCGTAAAATGATTCGCAAGAATCCCAATGCCAGTGTCATGGTCACCGGCTGTTACGCCCAGCGAAAACCGGAAGACATTATGCAAATTCAAGGGGTGGATGAAGTCGTAAACATAGAAGATCAAGAAAAATGGGCTGACCAGTTATCTGAGTCTTTAGGTTGGGGATGCAATGATCAGACGGGTGGCAAGGGCAAGACCGCTTGCGGTCAGCCCTTGGATCAGCAACACACTGAATCAAGGGCTGGCTTTGCCTTGCCCTTGGCACCCAGAGGTATTGAAACCTTCCATGAACATACACGCGCTTTCGTAAAAATTCAGGACGGCTGTAACCTGAAATGCACGTTTTGCAGCATACCGCAAAGCCGTGGAACTGCACGAAGCAGGACAATTGAAGAAATTGTCGAAGAGAGCAGTCTATT
>CAZXSQ010000321.1:963-8340 GCA_964643335.1 uncultured bacterium | reverse complement strand
GAACGATTAGTATAACTCATCACTCCCATTTACACAAAATTTCTTACACGCTCGATTACACCGGCAATAGCATACCATAAAACCATAACAAATCCTTTTGTTTGGTTTTCACACCGCTCATACTTCACGAGAAATAAGAAGTGTGGATTATTTGAATTTTGCAATCGCTGAATTCACAGCATCTCCCAGAGTCTTCCAGGCACGTTCGGCACCGGCTTTCAAGTCTTCCCAAGCACCCTCTCCGGATTTCTGTAATTGTTCGATTTTTTCTTCAAGCTCCTTACGTTTTGTTTTCAGATCGTTCAATTGGCTGGAATACTCGATTTTCGCATCTGCTCCTACCTGATCGGCTTTTGCTTCCAACTGTTTGATCTCGGCATTCCATTCGTCCATTTTTGCCTTCAGCTTCTGCACATACGCATCTCTTTGTTCGCTCATTGTAATTCCCTCCTTGATTTAACACTTCATTCTCATTGTACTTCAATCAGGTTGTTTTCAGAACCATGTTGGTTTTTGACAGTACTTTGCTGGTGAGGATCGAGCACCCAGTCCCCGTCAACAATGTATTTGTATTCGTAAGCACCTGGGGATAATTGTTTGGTTTTTTTCCATGTTCCTCCTTTATCTTTTTTCATGACGTCAGCGCTCTCGGACCAGTTGTTGAACGCTGCAGAAAGCACCACGTTCTTTGCGTTAGGTGCATGCAGTTTGAACTCGATACGCTATTTGTTTACTGGCATGGTCTGTGCCTCCTTTGGAGATTAGACAATTGTTTCATTGAACTTAAAATCCACATGCTCAGCATGTGGTAATGTTCTTATGGTTTTGCCTGAATGAAAAAAACATGTTTTGGAAATCGTTATTTCTTTACTCCTCATTGTTAACCTGCTGTGGATTCCAACGCTGATTCAAATCAACGAGATGTTCACTTCGGGTTAGAATTACAACTTCGTCACCTTCCCGAAATTTGGTTTCGTTATCAACAAAATAACATTTATTATCACGATAAAAGAAAACAACACGTGAATCCTCGGGAAGATCTAATTCGCTGACAGTAGTTGCTTCATCCTTATGAGCAATAAAAGTGAAGAATCGAACATTTTCTCTCAGAACTGTTGAAAGCTCAATATTATCGAGTCCTCGCACCATATTTTCCAGATGCCGGCTCATAGTACGTGTTGGAATAATGATATCCTCAAGCCCGAGTTCTCGACAAAGCGGTTCAAGATCAGGATCTTCGATCCTGGTTACTACACGCTTAAAACCAAGCGAGCGACCCAGCAACGATGTTATGATACTGACCTGCTCGCTTTCGGTTAGGCAAAACAGAATATCACAGTTCTTGGGATTTACATGACTCAGTATTGCCGGTGTAGCTGAATCACCATGAAGGAAGCTGCAGTCAAGTTCCTCTGACAATTGATCAATTTTATCTTTATCAACTTCAATAATGATGACTTCGTGACCTTTTTCGATAAGGGCTTGGGATGCCATAATCGTTAACTGACTAGCCCCAGAAAAAACAATCCTCATTTTATTCCTCCATTTTTCTACCGAACCAATTTCTAGGATAGAAAAGTACTATCCATGCAAAAATCTCCAAACGTCCCATTAGCATATCGACACATAGAATCAACTTGAGAAACGGATCCAACTCATGAGAAGCGATACCTGATGATAGCCCTACCGTACCAATGGCCGAAACTACTTCGAATAGAGAGTCGAGAGGATTATATCCCATTGCTACAAAAGGAAGCCAAGAAACAGCAATAAAAACAATGAAAAGCAAAATAATGCATAGAGCATCTTGTATCTCGTCCGCTTCCAAACGTCTTCCGGCAAATTTTGCTTCTGCTACAGTTCCCTTAGGTATACATGCTCGCCTAACCAATAACAAAAAAACTCGTGTTAGAATAAGCAAACGAAGGATTTTAATACCACCTGCAGTTGATCCGGCACCTCCACCTATAAACATGGCAAAAATAAGTATAAGCTTTGACCCGGGATCAATCCTTGAAATGTCAAGTGAAGAAAATCCTGCTGTTGATTGAGCGGATAATGCATTGAGAGTGCCATGCTTTAGTGCTTGGGTCCAGGTAAGACCATATTGGAACCAGAGAAACCATACCATAAGTACTGTGATTAACAATACTGCGGTAACGATTCCTTTAAATTGGTAATCGTCCAACATTATACGAAATCCTTTTCTGTATGACTTGTGATACAGAAAAAGTGGAATGGCACCAGCCATTGAAAGCAGTATTACCATAGCCTGTAACCAAACACTACTCAGTCCTGCCAAACTGGCATCATGTGGAGAAAAGCCACCGGTTGAGATCGCTGCAAAAGAATATAGTATTGCTTCGAACCAGCCAGCCCCGAGTAATACTAATACAAGGATGCCGAAGATGGTCAAAATTGAGTAAATAACTGAAATGCGGCGCGCGTGTGCTCTTGTACTACCTATTAAGTCATCCTCGTAGTATTCCATGCCGCTAATAATTTTAGCGGCAAAACCTGGCTTAATCATAATGGCAAGAGAAAAAACGACAATGCCAAGCCCGCCAATCCACTGCATCCATGCTCGTGAAAACAAAAAAATAGCGGGTTTATCAGCCACCGATGCCGTAACACTTAAACCAGTCGTCGTTACTGCCGAAATGGTCTCAAACAATGCAGTTAAAAAATCTAAATCTGAAGCCATTGTTGGCCATGTCATTACTAGTGGTGCAAATACAAAAATCAGGCAGGTTATAACCATGGCCTCGTTTGTTTGTATGTGTTTGGGAGTCGGCAGTTTTTTCAACCAAAAACCAAGAGCAAATACGATAGGTACGATAACACTGTAGCGTAGGCTGCTGCCATAATCACCAACTATAACGGATACACCTAATGGTACCAACGTTAGCAATGAGAGGACAATACAAAATTGACCAAAATACTTTAGTACTGGTCGCAGCCGAACAGCATACATCAATGCGCGCATTTATGCCTCATCATGTGCGTGAGAGAAAATCCCTCTTTTTTGAAAAAGACTTTTTATTCTCAAGACGATAAGTTAACAACTACCGGCTTGAAGCACTTATATCTGTTCAGTCGGATTTATCCGGCTGAACAATAAGAGCCACATAAGGGTAACAATTTTGGGCAGTAGTATTTTACTTACGCGGTTTCAAGTTCCAAGTGCAAAACGGCTGTATACCCATCGTGATGGTCGACGTTGAGCAGACCAACCGCATGGCGATTCTGTTCGGTGAAACATTATTTTGCAACAACTCGTAAATTTGGTTACATTCTCCTTCGGTGATCTGGTGGCAAGACATTCCCATTGTGCTCAACTTGAGCCGGAGGATAATTTGTTGTCGCAAAGACAGTATACACCAACCAACTATCAACTCTTATTACTTTTTTACGCTTGACCGTTAAATACTAATGCGTGCTTTCTCCAAGATCGCTGTCGCATGACCAGGCATTATAAGCCCATCTTCACTTACTTCAACTCCCTCCTTGGACACCAAAATAACCCTCATTATTGAAATATTTGAGCAGACTATCTTTTGCATGTTATCAGCAAAATTGCACATAATCATTGCTGCTCCTCGCCGGATAACTATCCAGCGTGCCGCCTCGTCAAAACGTACAGATATCTGTTCAAGGCATCCGTCAGTTAAAACTGGGAAACGGCGACGCAGATTGATAAGAGTCTTGTGCCATTCGAGAATCTGATTATGTGGTTCACGGCTCAATTCTTCCCAATCAAGCTTTGATCTCATAAATGTTTCTTCAGCCTGTGGATCGGGAATATTTTCGGGATCCCAGCCGAACGCTGCAAATTCCTTTCGCCGTCCATTTCTCACAGCTTCACCCAACTCGTCATCCTGATGGCCAGTAAAATACTGGAAGGGGGTGGAAGCCCCCCACTCTTCACCCTGAAACAGCATTGGAATGAAAGGTGCCGTCATAACCAACACTGCGCCAACCTTGAGCTGATCCGGTGTAAGCAATTGGCTTGTACGGTCACCTATAGCGCGGTTTCCAACCTGATCATGGTTCTGGAGGCAGCCGATAAAACGATACCCGGAAAGCCCTGTCGCAGGCCTCCCGTGGATCCGCCGTCGATAGGTGGAATAACAGCCGTCATAGACAAAACCTTTTGTCATGGCTTTTCCAAGATCGGCCATGCTTCCAAAATCTGCATAATACCCATCACGCTCACCGGTAATTGCTGCATGCAGTGCGTGATGAAAGTCCTCATTCCACTGGGCATCGACACCATATCCTCCCACCTCAGTTCGGCGAATTACACGGGGATCATTAAGGTCGCTTTCAGCGATTAATATCAAATGACGTCCAAGGGTATTCTCCAGTATGCTCACTTCTGCGGCAAGTTGCTCTAAAAAATGAATGGCCGAAGTATCCACAATGGCATGCACAGCATCTATTCGCAGCCCATCCATGTGATAATCGCGCAGCCACATTACTGCATTATCAACAAAAAAACGTCGCACTTCATGGCTTTCCGGCCCATCAAAATTGACTGCTTTGCCCCACGGTGTCTTGTAACTGTCAGTAAAGTAAGGCCCGAACCGTTCGAGATAGTTCCCGCATGGGCCGAGATGATTGTAGACCACATCGAGCAATACGGCCAATCCTCGCTGGTGGCAGGCATCCACCAAACATTTAAGGCCATCGGGGCCTCCATACGCATGATGCGGGGCATAGAGGTCGACTCCGTCATAACCCCAGCCGCGATTGCCCGAAAATTCAGCCACCGGCATAAGTTCAACGTGGGTGACTCCCAGCTCAACAAGATAGTCAAGTTTTTCAATTGCTGAATTAAAGGTGCCCTCTGAGCTAAATGTCCCAATATGAAGCTCATAAATAATCGCTGACCCTAAGGGAGGTTGTTGCCAGTGCGTATCAGTCCAGTTGAACCGGGAATGATCCACCCAGCGGGATGGGCCATCTATGCCTCGTGGCTGCCACGGGGAACGCGGATCCGGCAGCGGGCCATTTCCATCGACACGGAACGCATAGTCTACCCCATGTTCTATAAATGGTGCATTCACAGCCCACCAACCCTCTTCATTTTTTACCATGCCCCAAAGACGGTTATTATTTTCGAGCTCCATCATTTCAGCCTTCGGGGCCCAGACACGTATCTCAGCCATATTATTGTTCCTTTAATTCAAAAAGGCCAACCGGGAAACGTGAAAAAATATCCTTGATCCGTATTTTACCGCCCTCAAATTCATCACCAGTAAGGATGTTGTGCCAATATCCGCTCGGTACATCCAGAATTGTATCGGCCCATTGACCATCCAAATGCATGGTCAATCGCGGAACCACCGTCATTAAACCATCACCGCGTGCAAATGCAACAATATGCTCTGCTTCTGCACCTCTTGCATGCAGCGGGAGGTATGTGCTGTGAGGGCCAAAAAGGGCTGGTTTCCTTCGGCGCAAATGTAAGGTTTGGCGAATAATCCAGAGCTTTGGAAGGCCCTCCTCTGATCTCGCCTGAATATCTTCAACGGAAAGATGATTCAATTCATCAAGAAGGTTTCTGCGAATGGTAAAATCAACCTCTCTCCGGTTATCCGGATCAACCAGGCTAAGATTCCAGATTTCGGTTCCCTGGTATATATCCGGAACACCCGGAGCAGTCAGTTTAATTAATGTTTGCGCCAGACTGTTGATTCTTCCAGGTGTGACAAGCGGGGCAACAAAATTTTCAAGGTCTTTGCGAAAATCATCATCATTCATTACTGCAATAACAAACTCCCGTAAATCACGCTCATATATATCATTTTGCCGTGTCCACGAGGTATGCACTTTTGCCTCACGGACAGCTTTTTCCATATATGCGGCCATACGCTCAGTTGTTATTGGCCACGCCCCGACCAATGTTTGGTAGAAAAGATATTCAGTATTACGATCCGGTATTTCCCGTCGGTTGTGGCGTTCATTGTTTTCTATCCATCTGCAAACAACATTGTTCCAAAGATCTGGGATCTCGGAAAGCAGCGCAAGTCGCGCACGAACATCCTCGCTGCGCTTTGTGTCATGGGTTGTGGAGGCAAGCATGGCTAATGGATGTTTATCCTGCGCTTCGATACAGGCATCATGAAATTTTTCGATATTCACACCGAAACAACCTGGATTACCGCCCACCTCATTGAGGGCGGTCAGACGGTTAAATCGATAGAATGCCGTATCCTCAACACCTTTGGCCATGGCAGGACTTGTCAACTGCTGAAAGCGCATAGCCAGCTCACTTTCCAATGTCCCGTTGATCCGAAGAAGAAGCATATCCTTAAGAAAACGAAACAACACCGGATCCAGGTCCGGCCGTTCTTTCATGGCGTCTTCGACGGCCTGTGTGATATATATTTCATCCTCTCTGCTTACGGCATTTCTTGCAGTAGCCACGTAAGAACGGTACACGGGAAAGCAGACCGCTGTTTCGCACAGGGCCTCACGTAGCTCATGGCGGGTATAATCCCGATGCCGTCGATGGCTTTCGCAAATATTTACGAACAGACTTGTAAGCCGGTTCAATTCGCTCCCGAGCAGCTCTGTAACTACAAGACGCTTGCAAATGCGGGCCAATACGCCGAAGTCTGTTTGTTCTCCGGTGACATCCTCATACACATATGTCAGCGGCATCTCACCATTCGGATCGATAAAAAGCCCATTCACGAGGTTCAGAAACTCGTAACCGGTGGTGCCGTCGATGGGCCAGTCCCGAGGGAGTTTTTCATCCGTCTCAAGAATCTTTTCAGCAACAATCCAGGCAGTTGGGCATGTATCGCGAAGCCGGTGAAAATATTCTTGCGGATTGCGCAGGCCATCCGGATGATCGATGCGTAGACCTTGCACCCATCCCTTACGTACCCAGGAGAATGGCAACTCATGAGTCGATTGAAAGACTTCCATTTCCTCAATCCTCAGCCCGGCCAGATCCTTAATATCAAAAAATCTACGGTATCCCAGGTCTCTGCTCGCTGTGCGCCAGAGGGCTAATCGATAGTTCTGCTGATCAATCAGCGCATCCAAAGCTTCTACATCATGATTTACACGGGATACTTCGTTGTCAATAGCAACTGAGACATCCGGTTCTTCACTGCAAAGTCTTTTCAGAAAATGCAAAAGCACTTCTTTGTCTCGATGGCGGCGCTCAACCAGTTGACGGGCGGTAACTGTTGGCCGAGGCAGTCTTGCATGGCTTTCCGCAAAAAATGCCAGCGTCTCAGATCCACATGATTCAGCGGCTCTGCTGAGAATCATAACCAGACTTGATGGGTCTACAGGAAAAATATGCTCTTGATAATGAAGAATAAAAACACCGTTATTGTGAGACAATACGAACTGTTT
>CAZXSQ010000321.1:0-953 GCA_964643335.1 uncultured bacterium | reverse complement strand
TATCCTCCAGAATACGGCCGTAATGATCCCCAAGAACAGGTAACAGCACCTTATTGGGCCATCGTTCCTCCGACGATTCCCAATCCACATCAAAATAGGTCGCATAACGGCTTGAGGGGCCGTTCTCCAGGACATCCCACCACCAAGGATTCTGTCTTCCCGCAATTGCCATATGATTCGGCACCATATCAATTGTGTGGCCGAGTCCTTTTGATTGCAAAGCCTCACACATTCGGGCATGCGCCTCAGCACTCCCGAGTTCTTGATTTACCCTGCTGGGATCGACAACATCATACCCATGGGTACTTCCGGCAGCCGCTTGCAAGTAGGGTGAAGTATACATATGGCTGATCCCGAGATCCGAAAGATACGCCACAATTTCGGTTGCTTGCTCAAAGCCGAATCCGGGCCGCAACTGCAATCGATATGTTGCATTAAGTTCAGGTTTCATGACGGAACACCATCAGGGAACGGGCTTCTATCGTTATTTGATCACCAGTTGTAAAATATTCTTCGGATTCAACCCACCCTGTTTTTGTATCGAATTCCTTCATCCAGCGCACACCTTGACCCATAGAAGGAATGTGCGGGATACTAAAATCTATTGATTCATGATGAGCATTACAGATGATAAAAAATGAGTCATCAACAATCTTGTTGCCGCGTTCATCAGGCGAACTGATCGCGGCCCCGTTGAGTAAAATCCCCAATGATTTCGCATACCCAGTCTGCCAGGCCTCTTCATCCATATTCTGGCCATCCGGTGCGAACCAGGCAATATCCAGTTTCCCCTTAACCGGTTTGCCCTGAAGCCACTGCCGTCGGTTCAGAACAGGGTGCTCTTTCCGGAAAGAAATTAGCCGTTTGGTAAAAGCAAGCAAATTATCATCGATTGTTTCCCAATTATACCACGACAATTCATTGTCCTGGCAATAGGCGTTGTTGTTCCCCTT
>CAZXSQ010000320.1:0-8341 GCA_964643335.1 uncultured bacterium | reverse complement strand
CCGGCGGGGCAATCCAAAGCTCCGCATACCGTGAATATTCCCTGCAGCATCCACGGCCGGGTTGGGCGGAATTGGACGTAAATCAGGTCTGGAGCAGCATATGCGAAGTCATACACGAAGCGGCAGTTCAAAGCAATGAAACGATCCACGGCATCGCATTTTCAGCTTTGGGCGAAGCGGTCACACCGGTAAACGCCAAGGGTGAACCGCTGGATAACACCATCATCGCCATGGACGTCCGTGCGGAAAAAGAATGCGAATGGCTCGGAAACACCCTTGATCCGAGAGCCATCTTTGAGATTACCGGCCAGCCGCTTCATCCCATGTACAGCCTGAACAAGATTCTCTGGTGGCGTAATCATAAACCGGATGTTTATAACAATACTTGGAAATTCCTTTGCTGGCAGGACTACGCCGCTTTCAAATTGGGAGCCGAACCGGTTATTGACTACTCCCTTGCCTCCCGCATGTTAACTTTTGACCTGCGTGAAAAATGCTGGAGCCCCCATATTCTAAACGCTGCCGGGCTTTCCGATGAACTGCTGCCGGGCACAAGCCTCTCAGGAAAAGTAATCGGCAAGGTTTCTCCAAAAATCGCTAAAGAATTGGGGCTTTCACCGGAAACAAAAGTTATCGCCGGGGGCTTCGATCAACCCTCGGCAGCGCTGGGCGCAGGGATCCTCAGTCCCGGTATCGCTGTTGATGGGCTTGGAACAGTCGAATGCATCACTCCCGCTCTAGACCGCCCGGTTACCGATCACATTTTACTTGAAGGCAACATTCCCTGCTGTCCTCATGTAGTCAAGGATCTCTATATTTTCATGGGATTCAACTTCTCAGGAGGAAACCTGCTAAGATGGTATCGGGATGAATTCGCCGCGCCGGAAAGATTGGAAGCCGAAAGTACGGGCTGTGATGTTTACGATATTATCATTGAACGCGCACTGCAAAACGAAACCGGCGCTATGGTTCTGCCGCATTTTCTTGGAACCGGTACTCCCCATCTCGATCCTCATTCCCGTGGCGCGATTTTGGGATTGACTTTGGGAGCTTCACGCCATCAGATCGCCCGTGCAATTATCGAAGGGATCGGTTATGAAATGCGCTTGAATCTAAGCATCCTTGAGAAAGCCGGTATACAAATCGATGAACTGCGAGCTACCGGCGGCGGCGCCAAATCTCCCACCTGGCTAAAACTCAAAGCCGGCTTATATGGCAAAAAAATCACGGCCATGAAAGCCGCTGAAGGCGGCTGCGTCGCCATGGCCATGCAGGCCGCCACCGCCTGCGGAGAGTTCTCCGATATTCACGAAGCCATTCCTCACATTCTGAACTTCGGCGAAACCCACCATCCCGATCCTGACCGCCACGCTTTCTACACCCGCCGCTACGTCACTTACCTCACCATTTATCCAAGATTGAAAGAAATCAACCACGCTCTAACTGAATTGGAGCGTGAGTGTTACTAAAGAAGTGTCTATAACCTTCAAATTGATTTTGACACGAAACAAACAAGAGGCTATTCTCCAAATGAAAAACACCATCCCTTAATTTCGAGGAGAATATGGTATGAACAAAATAATTAAGATCACTCGGCTAACGTTATTTATTTCTTTCCTTGTTTCCACCTGTCATGTTTTCGCAGACGATTCCTACCGGCTCCAGGCTGAAACCTTGCGCGATAAAATCCGCGGTAGCCTGTTAGGCCAGATACTCGGAAACCTCAATGGCCTGCCGCATGAGAATGAATACATCGATAAGCCGGGTCATGTCAAAACCTACACACCCGCTCTTCCGGAAGGCGCAAGAACGGATGACGACACGGACTTCGAATGGGTTTACGTGCTTGAAATGCAGCGCCAAAACCAGGTGTTTCTTCAAGAAAATGTTGTTCAAGCAATTTATTACTACTGCAATTTCGAAGCAAGTGACCGCCTGCGCAAAAAAGCAAATGAAGCCGGATTAAAAAAACCGCCAAAACAAATACGGTTGTGGAAATAAAACCAACCAATTGTCACTTCTCATAAACCGCAGTAACCACCGTGCTGATTCCACCCCGGACATTGAAATCCCCTTCCACCTTCATCCAAAGCGGTTCGCAGGCTTCAACCAGATCATCCAGAATCTTGTTGGTAACCTTCTCATAAAAAATGCCTTCGTTCCTGTATTTAAACAGGTAGAATTTCAGCGCTTTCAATTCAATGCACTTTTTATCCGGGATGTATTCGATCCGAATCGTGCCAAAATCCGGATTCCCAGTCTTCGGGCAAACCGTAGTAAATTCAGGGCAGGATATAGCAATTCTATACCGCCGCCCTGGATATTGATTTTCAAAAGTTTCTATTTCATTCATTTTCTAAATTCACCAATTTGTACATATGTAGGATAGGTTGCATTGTTTAACCCATCACTTTTAATGATGTAGGGGCGGTTCGCGAACCGCCCCTACGATGAATTCGCTATAGTAGAATGGGTCGCGTCGTTTGACCCATCACTTTAAATCTACAAATTAATATTATATCCCTATTTAATCTTTTCCACATCCGGCAAAGCGGCTGAGCGTGCTTCGCGATCCGGCAGTTCAGGGAAATTCTTGTTGACGCCGATTTGATACCAATAAGCCGTACTGCACCAATCATCCGAACGCTCATACAGCCCATCTTTCCAACCGATTTGCTGCACGGTCAACTTATTCAATGAGCGAAAACGTATTGGGTCGGTCACGTGCCAGCGGTAAAGCGAAACATATTTGGTGTCTTCATCGACTGAATGATTCAACGTGCAGCCATGATAAAGATTCTGGTACGTTCCCAATCCCCAAGCCGAACAGAAATAATCTTCCGTGCCGGTCCCGCAAATGGTGGGATATTCTTCATCACCGTTAATATAAAACTTGAACTCACCTTCACCCCACCAATTTGGACCGAGTGTCCGCACACCGATCATGGTCCCGATATAAACGCCCGGGGATTCGATGTTATCCACAATCACATAATCCTCTTTTTCGACAGTGGGATTTTGCCGCCGCCATTGAGCATGAAAGCGTCCGGTATTAGGAGGCAATAAGTCGAGCAGCTCATAATCGATTTGAAAGAAGACAGCACGAATCGTGCTTTCGCTGTCGTTTTCCAGCGTGATCTTTGCGTGAGTACGAAACGGCATGGGAATATAGGTGTTCATCCCTCGGCCTTCCGTTACTGTCATCAGTTGCGATCCCATCGGCTTCCCTACCCCGTGGGCTTCGGCAAAGAAATCCATCAGCGGAACTTCCACGCTGGGAGTATCCGAGCCATCCCAATACATTCTTAAAATAGCGTTCCGGTAATGCTCTTGATTCGGCGGTACAGTCAACCAGATATGCCGGATCACGCCACAGCCGCCGATGTCCATCAAAGCGAAAGACTGCCCTGGCTCCAAATTGGTGTAACAAGGTGATCCTTTGCGCCCGCCGCGGGCTTTACCTCCCTGCCCTGGCAGGCCTTCCCGGTTTTCCATGGTGATGGCGCGGCTTTCAGCATCCGTGATAATCGGCAGCGATCCGGGATGACCCACGGATGGAAACAAATTGGTTGCGTCCATTTGACCTAACACTCCACCAGGCAAGCAGCATACAATCCCCAAAATTGCCAGCAATATCGATTTTCTCATCATCATACTCCTTTCTTGTTTCAAAACAATTTACGGTATACTACGAAGGCATACACTGCTTGTGAAGCCTTGTCCATTAAAAAGAACAAAACCAAATTGTTTTCTGATGAGAATGAACCACCAAAACCAGCAATATAAATTCAAGTCAATTTTAGTTTACGCCTTGGAACTGATCGCTTTTCTATCGATCACAGCATTCTGTTTAGGCGCCTGGCTGACAGCCCCTCAAAAAATTTTCTCACTACGGAAATCTCTGGAGAATCAGCCGGAGTTCATAAAATCAATTTCAAATTATGGTGAATTTGAATTTGTCGAAGTGCGCCTCCCAACTGATTTTGCCGAGCAATATTCCACCGAAAGTCTAAACGCTTTACGTCTCTATCAATCTCTTCCGCCATTAAATCCAAATGAAAAACCAGGAAACAAACTGGTCTTTGATCTTCACGCAATTTTGGAACATGCCGGTATCGAAACAAATCAACCTGTAGCCCTTTTCTTTTATATGACCGGCTTGAATCAACGCCCAAGCGTCTACCGCGCCAAGATTGATGTTCCTGATACAATCAGAGATCATCTAAAAGCCGGCCCCAGAATTCCATCGGGTGGAATAATCTGGCGCGACTCTTTCTCATATATACAAAATGTGCCTGATAATACTAAACTTACAATCGATGCCTTCGCACTGGACTCTAAAGGCTATATGTGCGATTTTTCGCTTTATTCCGCCTCTGGTTTGCTAATCTGGCCGCTGGAGGAATAAAAAATTTGTAGGGGCGGTTCGGGAACCGCCCCTACATGATACTTTTTATTGATTTTACCTTTGGGAAAATAAGAATGCGCATTAAACAATCATGGTACATACTGGGCTTATTCCTTGTTATCACCCTGATCATGATCATCCGCTACATGTTCATCGATCACACCGCCACGGCTGAATGGGGTTACATCAACGCCGGTGCCATCAATCCTTATTATGGTGTTTCCCGCCCCTTCGGTTACAGGTTGTTCATGCCTGTCTTGCTCAATATGGTTGGAATCGTTCCGAAACCGGGCGATGCATTAGTTCCTGTCAGTTTCGCTGTGATCATGTGCCTGTTTTTTTACGCTTTCCTGCGAGCACTCCAATTTAATTACATAGAATCGGCTTTTGGCACAATATTCCTGGCTTTGGTGAGTGGTATGACAGACTTGCTTCGTGATTTCGGGATCAACAACACCGATACCAGTTCACACATTTTCATCCTGCTGGCTCTCATCGCCATGATTAAGAAAAACGATTCGCTCTTTTCTCTGGCAACCATGTTAGGCGTTTTTAACCGCGAGTGGGCTTTAGTATTGATACCCGCTTGGTATTTATACTTTTATGGCTTTTACATTAATAAACATTCTATACTGCGATTGGCACGAATATCACTCCCATCCATAGCTGTATATCTCATGATCCGATATATTTACTTCCCGAATTGCGCACTCGGTGTGATGGGGCGTGACCTGGCGTCAATCATGCCGGCATTTGAAACCACAACCTTTCAGTATTATCTAACTCAAATCAAGCAAATAAACTGGTCCGATTTCTCATCCCGTGTTTTCTCTTATTCCTTCTACGAATTCGGACTAATCCCCCTCCTCCCCTTCGCTGTACGAGCATTCATCATCATTCCACGAGAATGGAAACTTGTTTGTTTGTATTACGCCGCATTATGCGTGCTGCAATTAACCTTCACCACCGATGTCTGGCGCTTGGCTTTCTACCTCTTCCCAGTCATGCTGCCCTTATTCCTATATTGGCTAAAACACTTCGCTGCTTGGGGCGGCACCCGCTCGCAGCTACTCATCGGCAGCCTCGCCGCATCGATCTATTTACTATGGCCTTATTCACTATGGTCATTGTTTTGTGAAACGGTACTATGTGGCGGGGTGGAGTGGTATCGGTATGGGATTGATAGTTAGTATCATTTTTTAATCCCGCATTCGATCTAGGTGTGATAAATCTTCTCTAAGACCTGATCCCCGTACGGCGCGTTCTTCATCACGCCGGTCAAGCCATTCACGCCCTTCTCTGACAATTTGTGCGCTGTCGAGAAGAACAGGTTTGTTTTTCAATATTTTTAAAGCTTTACATAGAATGTATATTGTTGTAATATACATAAATGGCGACACTTATATCGGAATGTGAAGGTTTTCAATGGGATGAAGGTAATTCTGATAAAAATTGGTATCTTCACCAAGTGACCAATAGTGAATGTGAAGAATTATTTTTTAATAATCCCCTTATTACAACCCATGATCCTAAACATTCAACCTATGAACAAAGATATTACGCTTTGGGGCGAACAGATTCTGATCGTTGGTTATTTATTGCTTTCACTATAAGAAACAACCTGATTCGTGTCATTTCAGCCCGGGACATGAATCATCGCGAAACGAGGAAATATGCCGAAAAAATTAAAAGAAATTCCTGACTTCAAGAATGAAGATGAAGAGCGCGAGTTTTGGGCCAACCATGACTCTACTGAATATATCAATTGGGATGAGGCTGATAAAACCTTATATCCCAAACTAAAACCTACAACCCGCAGCATCTCGATACGATTACCAGAATACATGTTGAACGAATTGCGGTTGATCGCCAACAAGCGGGATATACCCTATCAATCATTGATCAAGATATTTTTAAAAGAACGCATTGACCGTGAACTAAAGCAGTAAACTTATTTGTGGCCAAATGTCCTTGTCATCATCGATGACTAATATTATCCTGTAAGAGATTCCTATAAGTTTTAATCAAGAGGATGCTATGGAACGTATTGGTGTTGAAGAAGCAAGGCATAATCTAACAGACATTATAAAACGGGTGGAAGCTGGTGAAGAAATCATGCTTACCCGATACGGAAAGGATGTTGCTTATATCGCTTCACCTGAGATGGACTACATGAGCAAGAAAAAAAAATTTTTCACCAAACTAAAAGAAATAAAAGCGTATTCATCCATCAAAGCTACCACTGATGAAATCAAGGAATGGGTGGAGGAAGGCAGAGCTTGATTGTAATTGATTGCTCATTTTTTTTGACAAATATTTTCGATGATGAAGATAATTCATTGGTATCAGAGGTATTCAGTTCTATCGAGCGTGGTGAGCTGGAAGCTATAGCACCAGGTATTTTCTTTTATGAGATTCACAACAGCCTCATTACCGCGGTGCGTAGAAAGAGGATGACAAAAACACAAGTACCTGAATACTTGAAACTATTTGCATTGGCTCCCGTCAAAATAGTCGATGGCGGTTTACCGGATACCATTATGAACATAGCATTTTCATTTGGACTTTCTTTCTATGATGCATCCTACTTGGAATTGGCGGAACGCAGAAATATCCCCTTGGCGACTTTAGATAGCAAACTGCATAATGCGGCTATTGAAAAAGGAATAGCCTATACGGTTTGATCATGCCTTCGATGAAACTTTCGTGCCTTCGTGGTTCAAAAAATAAAAATGCCCCACAAAACTCACTCCCCCGTTTTTCTTTCTTCAGTTCTCCACAAATTATCTATAACTAACTCAATTCAATAGACTTACAACTACCTCTGCAATTCATAAATTGCTAAAAACACTAAAAAGGTGTATGGATTTTCCTAATTAGGAGAATATCATGAAAAACGGGCCTGATCTAACCAATAGCTGATTTAATCGCTATCCGGACGATTTTTATCATATATCCAATGGTCTTACCAGCCATGGAGATATCAGAGTTTTCGGCCCCAAAAGTTCGAATCCAACCAATGAATACCGGCCGCCGCTTCCTCATTTTTAAATTGAAAATTGTATTGGTGCATAAAAATCATAATTTTTGGTTGGAGTGGATTTGCACCGATATAGCGATAATATCGGTTTAAACCGGTTATTGAATAGAGTAAAATAATTCAACCCTGTATTTAAAGAAACTGGAAGGATTATATGATTTCGAGACCGAATGGATTTACTTTGATTGAATTGTTAATTGTTGTCGCAATTATTGGTATTTTAGCCGCTATCGCCGTTCCTAATTTTCTTAACGCCCAGATTCGGGCCAAGATTTCCAAGGCTGAATCCGAGATGCGCTCGATTGTTACCGCGCTTGAGA
This sequence comes from uncultured bacterium, assembly GCA_964643335.1. Taxonomy (GTDB): domain Bacteria; phylum Hinthialibacterota; class Hinthialibacteria; order Hinthialibacterales; family Hinthialibacteraceae; genus CAZXSQ01. The sequence continues at coordinate 573 of CAZXSQ010000320.1, read as the reverse complement.
GTTACAGACTCGATAATAATATGTATCCACCATGGAAAAATCCCGATGGTTCCAACAAGAATCCTTTAAACCGCAGGTTGATCCCTCTGACCACACCGATTGCATATATATCTGCAGTTCCGCAGGATCCATTCATTTACGGTCCTCCCGGCGCAAGAATGAACGAGAACCAAAATGAAGCCTACATCACGTATGATTATACGGAAGCCAGGAGCCGCGTACATTTTGGCGGACGATCGGTATTGCCCGCACAGGCAAGATGCGCTGAATTTAAACTCACCAGCGCCGGCCCAGATTATACAAACACATGGGGAAATACAGTCACCTATATGCCCACCAATGGCCTGACCAGTTTTGGCGACATGATTCGCCTTGGCGCCCCCTCTTCTTACCCTTGCGATGACTCGTTGGTTGGGTTATAACCCACTAATTAATTGATTAAACGATACTCAACTCACTATCTTTAAGTCCTTTATTTTAACTCTTTTATGTTACTGAACAAATTGACAGTAACGTTATATTAGTCTCTTATCACTCAAATTGAGCTCAAAACGGTCAAAAAATTTGATTGAA
>CAZXSQ010000319.1:0-8342 GCA_964643335.1 uncultured bacterium | reverse complement strand
TTTAATATCACTTACAAATACGAAATCAACCCTTGAGGGCCTCGGCGCCGCTGACGATTTCCAATAGTTCTTTGGTGATTGAAGCCTGCCTTGCTTTGTTGAGTTGCAGCGTCAATGTATTCATTAATTCTTCGCAGTTTTCGTTGGCTGTGGTCATCGCGATCATTCGGGCTTGATGTTCAGCAGCGAAAGCATCGACGAAAGTGTACAAAAGTTTTGTTTTCACATACATCGGGAGAAATTCTTTAAGCAAAGTGTGCGTGTCGGGTTCAAAAATGTATTCCACACCGCGTTGGGTCTCTTCTTCGCCGAGTGACGCAATTAATTCGTTCTCATCCAAAGGAAGAAAGGTGTCGATTTTCGGTGTATAGGTCATAGCCGACACAGCAATATTGTATACCATCTCGATCCTGTCATAGTCGCTTTTGAGAAATGAATCGCTGAGTTCTTCGGCGATTTCCAAAATTCGAGTCACATCGACATTGCCCAAAAAATCACCATGTGCCCGGACGATGTTGCAGTGGTGTTTTTGGAAGAACACATTGGCGCGGCGCCCGATAATATACAAGTCGGTTTCACCTGTGTCGAGTGAATTGAGATATTGATGGGCATAGCGCAAAATCGTGGCGTTGAATGCGCCGCAAAGCCCTCGATCCGACGAAAAAACCAAGACAAGTCTTTTGCGAACTTCCCTTTTCTCCGCCAGCGGTTGTCCTTCCAAACCCGTCTGGTTAACAAGGCGGGCCACCAATTTTTGCAAATTCCGGGTGTAAGGACGCGCTTTGTCTCTTCGTTCCTGGGCACGTCTCATCTTGGAGGCGGCTACGGAGCGCATGGCACGAGTAATCAGTTTTGTATTACTGACAGTGCGAATTCGTCGGCGTAAATTTTTCAGTGACGGCATACGATCTATTCTCTTTCAGCTGGACTGATCGAGTTCAGTTTATTTATTCTTGAGTTTCGCTTCTTTTTTCCACCAAAAATTGTTCTTTGAACTTTCTGACCGCTTCCTCAAGTCTCTTCGCGGTATCTTCTGACAGTTCTTTTTTCTCTTGAATCGTGTGAATCACTTCTTGATAATTCTTTTCGAGATACGGGAATAATTTTTCCTCAAACTCTTTGAGTTGTTCCAAAGGCAGATCATCCAGAAATCCTCGTCCACCTGCAAATATGATAACGACCTGCTGTGAGAGGCTCATGGGATTGTACTGATCCTGTTTCAGAATCTCAGTCATGCATTGACCGCGAGTCAGCTGAGCCTGGGTTGCTTTGTCCAAGTCCGAGCCGAACTGCGCAAACGCCGCCAGTTCACGATACTGCGCCAGATCGAGACGCAGCCGTCCGCCGACCGCTTTCATGGCCTTGGTTTGTGCATTCCCACCCACACGGGAAACGGAAAGCCCGACGTTAATAGCGGGTTTGACTCCGGCATAGAACAGGTCTGGTTCAAGATAAATTTGCCCGTCGGTGATAGAAATCACGTTAGTTGGAATATAGGCAGAGACATCACCTGCCTGTGTCTCAATGATTGGAAGTGCAGTCAGTGAACCGCCGCCATGGACATCGCTGAGTTTGGCCGCACGTTCAAGCAACCGGCTGTGGAGATAGAAAACATCCCCTGGGTACGCTTCACGGCCTGGAGGACGTCTCAAAAGCAGTGAAAGCTGCCTATACGCCGTTGCGTGCTTTGATAGGTCATCGTAAACGATCAAGGCATGTTTTTTGTTCGATAGAAAATATTCACCCATTGCGCAACCCGCATATGGTGCAATAAATTGAAGCGTGGCCGGTTGTTCGGCGGTTGCTGAAATGACGGTGGTGTATTCCATAGCGCCGTTTTTTTTCAATATATCCACGACAGCAGCAACGCTGGATGCCTTTTGGCCGATGGCTATATAAAAACAATAAACGTCGGTGTTTTTCTGGTTGATGATGGCATCTATGGCGATGGCGGATTTACCTGTACCTCGGTCACCGATGATAAGCTCCCGTTGACCCCGGCCAATCGGTATCATGGAATCGATTGCTTTCAAACCTGTCATCAAAGGCTCTTTAACTGGCTGGCGGTGGACGACACCGGGGGCTTTGGATTCTATATTGCGATAATTCTCGGTGACAATTGGTCCTTTGCCATCCAACGGTTCTCCCATAGGATTCAGCACTCGTCCGACGACGGGTTCACCTGCTGGCACAGAGGCAATACGGCCTGTTCGTTTGACAATATCGCCCTCTTTAATATCCCGGTCTGAACCGAACAGGGCGGCGCCTACGCTGTTTTCTTCTAGGTTGAGCACCATCCCCATCAAACCACCTGGAAATTCAAGCAGTTCTCCGGCCATGGCCTCTTCCAGACCGTATATCGTAGCAATACCATCCCCGATTTTCAGGATGGTGCCAACCGAGTCCATTTTTAACTCGGTTTCAAAGGATGAGAGTTCTTTTTCAAGTACAGCTGTGATTTCTTCTGGTTTTAGAGCCATTGTCTTTATTCCTCATACTTTCAGTGGAACGGAAAAATTACCGCCTCTTATGTACCGAGACGTGTCGCGGCAAGGCGTTGACGTAGTTCGTCCAAAAAGGTAGAGATGGTCGTGTCCATCAACTTGTCTTTATACTGCACCTTCACTCCGCCGATCAGTTTTGGATCCACTTTGAACGTCAAATCAAATTTGACATTACAATAGTGTTCCAATTTATCCCGGAAATTGTTTTGTTCTTCTTCGCTAAGTGAGAGTGCTGTTGTAACTGTTCCCATTGTCAATCCTTGAGCCTCTTCCACCATATCGTAAAATTCATCAAGAATTTCATGGAGGTGATCTACCCGATCGCGTCGAAGGATCAGCAGTAGAAATCGATAGAAGATATCTTCCAACTTTCCCTTGAAGACCGTTTCGACAAATTTTTCTTTTTCTTCCTCCCGGAAGTGGGGACCGGTTAGAAAAATAAACAGCCTGGGTTCATGGATTAACAGTTTTTTCAGCGAAGCCGCCTCGGTTTTCGCATCTTCGAGAGGCATTTGCTCTTTATTGACCACGTTCAGCAATGCGTGTGCATAATTTTGTGAAACAAGCGGGTCAAGCGGCACTATCAGTTCCTTTCAATGCGATTAAGAAAATCTCCGATCAGTTCACGATGTTTCTGATCATCCAGCCGTTCTTGGATGAGGTGTTCAGTCGCCTCGATTGTCATTCTGATGACGTCGTCTTTGAGAACAGCACGTGCTTTTTCGGTTTCATATTGAATATTTTGCTGAGCTTTTTCGATGAGAGCTGAAGCGTCTTCCCGTGCTTTTTCCTGAATGGATTCAGCAACGCTTTTTCCCTCGCCGATCAATTCCTGCATTTTTTCACGGGCTTCTTCTTCAATTTTGCGAAGACGTTCCTCATATTCCAAGCGGTTTGTTTCTGCTTCCTTTTTAATATCGGATGCGTTTTTCAGGTCGCCCTCGATCTTCTGCCGCCGCTCGTCAATGACGGATAGCAATGGACCGAAGGCGAAGCGCTTCAAAACCCAATAAACCAGCAGAAAACAAATAATGACGGTTACGATCTGGACGTGAACCGGCGGATCAGAGGACTCCTCGGCGGCTATGAATATCAGACCGCAAAGTTCATGGAGACCATGTACACTCACAATACCTTCTCCTTAAATTCCGAACGGAAGAGCAATGTTTTGGTTGATTAAAATCCTGCGACAGCGGCGAAGAAGTTTGAGATCAAAGCATAGATCGTCAAAGCCTCGATAAACGCACACCCGATGACCATGGCGGTCTGAATGCGCGCTGCTGCTTCAGGCTGACGCCCCATCGCTTCCATGGCTTTACTCACGGCAAAACCTAGGCCCAGACCGGATCCGATAGCGGCAATGCCGATTCCAACATGATACGCCCCTTGTGCGGTCAAGAAAGTTGCTACTTGTTCCATCTTTTTCTCCTTATTGTATTAACCTTGAAGCCTGATTGGACTTGTTATTTTCACCCGGTTTCAACCGGTATTAAATCCTGACGTTTATGCCTCCTCGTGCTCATGCTCGTCATGAGGCAATACCATAGCAATATATACTGTAGCCAGAAGTGTGAACACCAATGCCTGAATAGTGCTCAACAACATGGCCAGCAACACAAATGGAAAATGTAGAGGTATGCCAAAAAAAGTTCCCGGCCATATTGCCACCATTAGGGCTGAACCAAGAAGCATGGCCACTCCCAGCAGCAAATCCTCGCCAAATATATTTCCAAAAAGACGGCAAGCCAAACTGAGTGGCTTAATAAATTCTTCAAGAACGTGCAAAGGAAGAAATAACGGTACCAGCGCCCAACCGATGGCGTCTTCGGGTTCTCCCATCAAGTGATGCATGTATTTGACTACTCCCAGACGTTTTATAGCCGTTATTTGAACGAATAGGAAGACACATATGGCTAACGAGGCAGTGACAATAATACTAGAGGTGGGAGACCGCATCAGAGGGATCAAACCAAACCAATTCATGCAGATGATGAATATAAACAAAGAACCTAAAAATGGAAAATATCGGCGTCCTTCTTTTTCTCCCAAGATTCCGCAAAAAAGATCCAAAAGTCCTTCCATGATCATTTCGGCAAAGGCTTGCAACCGGCCCGGAAGAATGGAACGTTCTTTTGAGGCCAGATAAAAGAACAAGGCAATCATACCGATAACCAGAAGCACAAAGAATTGCAGGTTATACTGCATGAGGAGAGAATCTTCGGGAACCACATTCGGGAAATAATGATGCAGCACATGAACCAGATTGGGTAACTCAGGAGCATGGGCTGCGTGTTCTCCATTTTCGGCAGCAGTTTCTACAACTTCTCGCGTTGTTTCCAGCTCTTCCATACCTTTACCTCAACTTATTTCGGCCTTGCTTAAACCGGGAACTCTTCTGACTGTTGTTCTTTTCTTTGGTAATAAATTGATTCCACCACAATTAAAATAAACGGGACATTGAAGCCGCATACAGCGGTAACAATAGACAGTGGAACCGTTATGAGAATCAATGCTCCGATACCGTACAGTATGGGCAGCTTCAATTGAGCAAACAAGGCAATAAACCAGAGGCGCCGGGATTGGAATATTTCTTCAATCAAGCCTTTCAATGCCCACAAGTTCACGCTCGACCATAAACCTCCGAACGCGAAACCGACAGCATGGTATGTATCTGACACACACCATATGACGGCTGTAAAAAGGAGAGTGACCGCCAATGCATGCTTGATTAAGCGGCCTAACTCTTCAGGTCCCATCATTCCGCTCCTGGGCCTCAATCAATTTTTTTATAACAAAGTAGGTTTGTCTCATTCCGGAAAAAATTCCTAAAAATAAAAATACAACTTTAATCCAGTTCGTTTCAAATTTTTCATCCAACCATGATCCGATATAGAAAAACGCTATCGGATAAAGGGCTAAAAATATAGGTATAAAAGCACATTGTCCGGCTACACGAAGCCATTCTAATCTTCTTTTGTCTTGTTTCTCCGAAGACATGAAGTTAACCAGATTGGGTTTCCCAGTGGCCCCCCTGTGCCAAAGGGGAAATAACCACTAGCAATACTAGCAATGACTCTTTGAACGTGTCAATAGACACAGACAATTCACATTGAGTTTTTCGGTTCATGGATGTATTCAATTTTCTTCTAATTATTGAATTTTGATATCTGGTTTTCAAATTTGCCTTGGAGCGACAAGGGAAAGGGCTTAAAAGGCACCAAAATTCTGAATCCGGTTTTTCCCCCTTGCTCCAGAGTTGAAGCAAATCGTTTGTAACCAACGGGTTCATTTCGAGTTAATTTTTTATAAGGTATCCGGACTCTTCTAATCCATGTTTCGGTTTTCCACCCTTCTGGATTCTTCGCGTAATAAACGATGGATTGGTTGTGAACCAGCATCTGATTTTTGAAATACCACGTCCAGGCCGGATTCCATGGATCTTCAAACAGCACAGATGGTTGAGCCGTGAAGGGCTTCCCTAAAATAACGCCCTGAAATTTGTTTTTATCATGTTGAACATAAGATATATTTTTCCATGCGGTCCATATGACGGCCTGGATGTCGGAATTGCTTTGATTTTCAGCAGTTACAGATAAAATACCGACTTTGCTGAACTGGGTCGTGTTATTGATCGCTTTGCTTGTAAGTGCAAAATGATAGGAACACCCATTCTCTTCCGTAACAAATTCAATTGTTCCTGCATCAAGTGAATGCCATAGAATCGGTTGAACAGGTCTTGGTGGATCGTTAATGAAAAGAATTAACTCTCCTTCCAATGCCTTCAGGCAGGAATTCGGCGACACAACCAAACCTGCTGGTGCACGATTTTCGGGTTTTTCCTCAGCGGCGGATGAAAAATGAATCGTTTCTAGTGAAACCGCTGTTGTTAAAGTGATAAAAATAAAAAAGAGTTTACAGGATAGATTTCTCATCAGCCAAAGCGGCTTAACTTTCTTCTTTGACGACCCAAACTTTCACATTTCCGGTAATATTCCCTGAAAAACGTACCGGGACAGTATAAACACCTAACGCACGTATCGGTTCATCCAGATTGATCTTCCTTCGGTCGATGTTATATCCTTTTTTCGAAAGTGCATCCGCAATATGCTGGCTGGTAACGCTTCCAAAGATACGATCCTCTTCTCCAACCTTGACCGGAATGCTGACCGAGATTTCGGAAAGTCTTTTGGCCATTTCCTCTTCAGTTTTGATCTGTCGTTTTTGCTGGTCTTCCAGCAGACGTTTCTTATGAGAAATTTGTGCGGCGTTACTGCTGGATGCCGAATAGGCCATTCCTTGAGGAATCAAATAATTGCGGGCATAGCCGCCTTTGACATTTACTAAATCCCCAGGTTCACCAAGATTGGGAACACTTTCTCGTAATATGACTTCCATGATCCTTGGAATTCTCCTTTAAAATAATCATCCCATTCACTCAAAAAGGGGAACGGGAATCCGATTCGGTAAAATCGCTAAGCCAAGTATATATTATCCTTTCTTTTACCTGATTTTGGCAAGGGTAACAGAAGAATGAATCAAATGACTTTTTATACAAGGAACTGAATTGTAATTGAAAGGAACATGCAATGGAAAGGGACTCGACATACAATTGAGAATCCGTTAAAATAATATTAGCCATCGGGATGTTGGCGTCCAAAGCCCGCCCAGATTTACAATCCGTCTTGCTTTGCCTGGAACCCTTAACAGGCGATACTATAATATATTTTCAGAAAAGATATTGTACCTGTTGATGGTTCGAATGTTGTTGGCTTGTGAACGGCATACTTTACTGAACCGGATGCGTCATTAATTCTTAAATATTAAATGATTCTTGTGGATTGGTCTCCCAGGTGAACCTATTCGAGTTTTTTCATCTGTTTTAGTTAGAGTTCATGGCTGTATAGGAATGAATATTAAATTGAAAAAAACAATGGTTGATTTAAATATATCAATTAAAAAGGTTTGAAAAACCATGGGTATACTTGGAACAACAGAAATTATCGTTATTTTGGCAGTTACGTTGATTGCTTTCGGTCCTCACCGGCTCCCCGAAGTTGCCAAATATATCGCCAAAGGAATGAAACTGTTTCAAGAAGCCAGCCGGGAATTGCGGCAGCAATTGGAACTGAGCGATTGGGACTTAGAAAAGCCTTCCAAACCTTATTCTTCTCATACGAGTTATTCTCCAACTGGAACATCCCCCCCAGATACCACTTACGATGAATCCGATGAAGGATATTCCGATAGTTATTCTGCGTCCTCGGACGGAACGGGTGATTATGAAAATTATGGGTATGATCAGACCTGGGAAGAAGAAAATCCGGACGAATATTATGATGAAGAACTACGAACGGATGTGTCCGAGCCAGACTATGAAGACCTCAAAAAAGAACCTGCAAAAACCGATGACGCAGAACGGTATAACCGTGAAATGAATGAATGATCGGCCTGAAGTCCTATTCCTATTTTGGTAAAACAGTTATTTGGAACGAACAACGACTATGAACACTGAAAAAAATCCTGAAAAAGAATTACCGCCTCCTGAGAAAGGAGAAGAGGAACTTGGCGGCTCCATGACGTTTCTGGAGCATTTGGTTGAGTTACGTGAGCGCATGATTCGCGCACTGATCGCTTTGGCTGTTGCTTGCGTTGTCTGTTTCCTGTTTGCGGATGATTTGGTCAATATTTTATTGGACTGCGTTCCCCAAGCGGCGCAAAATAGAACGATTCGAGAATTTGTTACAACTCAGGAAAGGATAAACGGTCTTGCAGGATTTCCTGAAAGTGCCACATCCACCATCTCATCGGCCACAGGTGAAAGTCTTATCGCTTCAGCAA
>CAZXSQ010000318.1:0-8354 GCA_964643335.1 uncultured bacterium | reverse complement strand
AATTCGACGCTCTTCCTTATCCTGCGGAAGCAAAAAAATTGGGAGCAGTCTTTTCTCGAAAAGTCGAATTACAGGGAATTTGTAGAGAGTGCCAGAAAGATGAGAAACGTAAGCCGGATTAATTGTTTTGGATGAACAGTCAATTGATTTATTTCATCACCCAATCAAACATGATCTCAAAATGACTGGCTAGTGACGTTTTCAAAATCAAAGAGGACTGTCAAAGTACTTGTCACGTCCGATATCCTGCACAAATCCTGAGTTGGCGTGAATAATATCGCCCACACTGACTAGGCCATTACTTGAATCGTAGGCCATGGATTTATACAATCGCGAGGGGTATCGAATCGACCAGCGGTCTGGCCCGGCGCTTCGAGTTAGCCACAGAGCATTTGGATCAGCGTCTCCTCCCTGCGCATTGTTCAAATAGTCCCATTTTGTGTTGCGGTATTGATACAGGTCAAGCGGATGAAAACGGCCTGGAGCGGATTCCAAATCACGTGAAGTGATATCCAAAAAAGGGTCGTGCGAAGCGCTTTCATTCAGATAAGCGACTGGTGTGGTGAGTTGCTGCCATATGCGGTCACCCTGGTAACTTCCAACAAATTGGCTCATTTCACCCGGCCCAATGGGATGGCGGCCATAGTCGGTGGAATACATTCCGATGGCGGTCTCGTGTGCTTTTAAGTCTCCCTTCACTCGGGAGATCATGGCACGGGTGCGGGCGTTCAAAAAATTGGGGACAGCAATCGCTGCCAAGATACCGATAATTGCTACTACGATGAGCAATTCAATTAAAGTAAAGGCTCTTTTTTTCATTTTTCAGCACCTGATTATACTTTATAAAATTACGGATGACATGTCAAGCGAACGTAATATTTTTGTGGTTGATTGATCATCAACTTTTAAAGTAGTAACATATATAATAAATATGGTTTTATTGGTACCGAGGTTAAGGATATGCCTATTCCAAAATTGAAAGAGAGATACTCCTACCAAGATTATATGGCCTGGCCCGATGAGGAGCGGTGACGATATTAATTCCCAAACAATCTTGGCACTTCTGCAATGGATGAAATAATACCATCGGGTTCGATAGGCGATTGCTTAATCAATTCCTCCCGGTATTTTCCCGTTTGAACCAATACTCCTTTGATGCCCGCGTTTTGTGCTCCTTGGATATCCGATATGAGATCGTCACCAAACATAACTGCGTCATCTGCGTTTAGACCAATGTCTTTCAACGCCATTTGATAGAATGTGAGAGTAGGCTTGCCGATCACAACCGCTTTCTTATCCGTTGCGTACTCCAGCCCTGCAATAAATGCACCGAATTCAATCTGCAGACCGTTGCTGGTTTCTGTGTACCGGTCTTTGTGTAGTGCGAGTAACGTTGATCCGTTGACGATCATTTGAAACAACTTATTCATTAAATCGTAGTTCCACCGGTCTTTGATCTTACCAACAACAATATAATCCGGGTTGATTTTATCTTCTTCAAATTCAGAAAAGTCCTCTTTTGCTTCATCCAGCAGTACTTTAAAACAAGTTGGATATCCCTGCTGGCGTAAAAACTGAGCCGCAATCCGAGGGGGACTGATAATTTCATCTTTATCCGCCGGAATACCGAGATCGAGTAGTTTTTGATGGAGATTTCCTACTGATTTCACTGTCGTATTGGTCATGAAACGATAAGGAATGTCTTTTTTTTTAAGAAAATCAATCGTCTCTCTGGCGCCTGCAATCAACTGATTCTCTACGTAAATGACTCCATCCAGATCGATTAACAGTCCTTTGCAATCCCAAGTTGTTTTGTCCATTGAAAGTCCTTTCCAAATAACTATTAGTGAAAAGTCATCTTAACTTGTTGACGTAATGAATCCAACTGATGATAATATCGATGATGTTTTATCCACCTTATTGTAAAGAGGTAATTATGAGTAAAAAAGAAATCTCCAGACGACTATTTTTAATGGGGACTGCCGCTACATTGTCGGCTGCGGGTTGCGCGACGACTCGATATCGCAAAACCACTCAGGCAAAAAGCCATTATAAATCCCCGAACGAGAAATTGAACATTGTTGGAATCGGCGTGGGGGGCAAAGGAAGCAGTGATGTAAATAACTGCAGCAGTGAGAATATCGTGGCGTTGTGTGATGTGGATTGGCGCCGGGCTTCCGGTACTTTTAACCGTTTTCCCAAAGCGAAAAAGTATAAGGATTTCCGTAAGATGCTGGACGAACGCAGGGAAATCGATGCAGTCACAATATCCACCCCGGATCATATGCACGCCATCACCGCTATGTGCTGCATGGAGAGAGGAAAGCATGTTTATGTCCAAAAACCGCTGACTCACACCGTTTTTGAAGCGCGGACGTTGAAAAACGCGGCTCATCAGTATGGAGTGGCAACTCAGATGGGCAACCAGGGAGCTGCAACGGACATGCATCGCCGGATCTGTGAAATGATTTGGGCGGGATTGATTGGCCAGGTTCTTGAAGTGCATTCCTGGACCGACCGGCCTAAAGGTTGGTGGCCGCAAGGTATTCCTGATCCTTTACCGCCTGAACCGGTTCCTGATAAATTGAATTGGAAACTCTGGCTGGGGCCAGCTCCTTACCGGCCTTACAACAGTGGTTATTGTCCGCGTAATTGGCGGGGATGGTGGGATTTTGGAACCGGGGCGCTGGGCGACATCGCTTGTCATAATTTAAGCCCGGTGGTGAAAGCGCTTCAGTTGGAGTACCCCGTCAGCGTGGAATGTCTTCATCAGAAAGATATGAATGATCAAACTTACCCGACGGAATCCATTATCGAATATCATTTTCCAGAACGAGGCGGTTTTGGCCCTGTGAAGCTCACATGGTATGACGGAATGCTCAAACCTGAACTTCCTGAAGGTGTGAGTGAAGACCTGGATTTGCTTAGTGAAAAAACTGGAACCATGTTTGTCGGCGAAAAAGGTCTGATTGTTATGAAAGGGCAAATCAATAAAAATGTTTTGGTAGCCGATGATGAAATTGTTGACGATTACCCAAAACCCGATCCTATCATTCCTCGTCTGCCGAATGTACCCAATAATAGTGGAAAAGGACAAAACGCTGATCTGATGCACAAACTGGATTGGATACTTTCCTGCAAAACAGGTTCCCCTTCCGGTTCGAACTTCGATCATGCCGGTCCATTGACCGAATGGGTGGTTATGGGAAATATCGCGTTAAAGTTCCACGGCCAAAAATTGGAATATGACGGTGCAAAAATGCGCTTCACCAATAACCGGGAAGCGAATGAATATATTTCGAAAAATTATCCTGAAGAGTGGAAACTTATCTAATACTAATCATCTGTTCACATATGTGTGGCAGAATAATGTAATTTAACAGGCGGGACGCCTGTTCTACCGACATTTTATCACAGAAAGGTTTTTTTAAAATGAAACTATTTCTTAAGACAAGTTTGATTGTATTTGCCCTTTGTTTGATTATGGGGCCGGCTGTATTCGGTCAGGTGGAAACGGAATGGAGAGTTTTTTCCGAACCAAAGCCTGAGATTCATTTTCCGGATATTCTAGACTACCAGACCTTAGTATGTGATTTTCATACCCATACGGTTTTTTCAGATGGACAAGTTTGGCCGGCCGTCCGGGTTGAAGAAGCCTGGCGAGAGGGACTGGATGTTTTGGCGATTTCCGATCATATTGAATATCAGCCTCATAAAGAAGAAATCCCTACGGATCATAATCGTTCATATGAAATTGCCTCTCCTTACGCGGCTAGGATGAATATATTGATGCCCTGCTCGACAGAAATCACTCGGGACACACCTCCCGGTCATTTCAATGCCATCTTTTTGAAGGATATTGATCCACTGGAGACCGATGATCTTACTGATGTGTTCCGTTTGGCTAATGAGCAAGGGGGATTTATTTTCTGGAATCATCCAGGCTGGAAAGGAATTGAACGCGGCAAGTGGCAGGATTTCCATGAAAAAATGTATACCAACGAATGGCTTCACGGTGTTGAAATCTGTAATGGTGAAACCTATTATTTTGAAGCCCACGAATACGCTGAGGAAAAAGGTTTGACACTGATCGGTAATTCCGATGTTCATGATCCTATGCTGGATCATCCAAGGACCCCAAAAAATCATCGCACAACAACGCTGGTGTTTGTCTCGGAAAAAACTATTCCGGCTCTGAGGGACGCCTTGTTTAATGGCCGGACAGCGGTTTGGTTTAAGAATCAATTGCTAGGCAAGCCCAAATATTTAGAGGCGATCTTTGATGCGTCGGTAGAGATTCACGATCCGCATTTGTCCGGTGGAAATATGCGATACATGGAAATTGAAAATAATTCTGAAATTGATTTGGAGCTTGAACGCATTGGCGGGGAGGGACCGGTCTCTCTTAATTTACCGGCCAAAGGCTCCATCCTGGTCAGCGTGAAATTGGAGGGTGACGAGACAGTAGAGGAACTGGAATTAACCTACCGCGTCAAGAACTTGATTGTAGCACCAAATAAATATCTGACTGTGAATCTAGACGTGCCGCTGGAATGATAAATAAATCATTTATTGGGTGGGCTCAAAACGGCTAGAAACCCGAAAAATATCGGTTGTCCCCGATACAAATCTTAACCCCGCAACGTATCAACGCACTAGACCACCGGTTCAATGGAAAATCGGCATTAAGTTTCCTGATCCAGTTCTGAAATGATATTTTCTATAGAATATCCGTGTAGATGCAACAATAACATTCGAGGGCTTTAAGAAGGACGATGATCTTTGCAGGCTTCCACATAGGTACGCAAAACAGCGTTGATGCGTGTTTGGTATCCTGCACCCTCTTCTTTAAAAAATTCCACGATATCCGGATCAAGACGGATATGGACATCGACTTTTTTGGCCGGCTGCACAATATGAGCGTTTTCCCAGAAAGTTTCATCCAAAATCGGAGCTGCATCAGGGTCTTCTTCGATTGCTTTTTTGATGTCTTCATCCGAAAGTGAGTTGACCCGATCCCAGTCCGTACCGGTGTCTTTGCCTTGTTTCCGGCGTTGTTCAAGTTCTTCCTCAGTATATCTAATTATTTTCTTGTCGTTCATTTTTTCGTGCCTTCCTTACCGAAATAATTCGAAAAACATTTCCTCGTATGGTAAAAACTACTGCTATCCATTGGTTCTTGCATTTTCCAAGTGCAACCCAACGCTTCTCTCCATTACGTGGAGAAAATTTCGCATACCGATACCCGCCAGATCTTAGAAGTTCAGCACCATCTTCGAGTGAAAAACCATGTTTTTTGATGTTGGCAGTGTTTTTTACTTCATCCCATTCAAATATCATGATACTTTAATGTACACTATTTGTGAACACATTAACAGACAATCACGTAAACTTGTATTCGCAATACATTACTCCAGCATTAGTTTTGAATATATAAACGCTATGGCGCAGGGATTAGAAAACACAAAAACTTTGTCCGGATTAAAATTCAACGGTTGCGTTTTTCGGAAGGTAATGGGTTTTTGGTTTCGTTGTGGTCTTTCATGCATAGGTCTTCGTTTAGTACTTTGCCGCGGACTAGGGGGGTGTGGGCTTCTTCGGCGAAGGTTTTCATTTTGTTGAGGATGTCCGGTTTTTGGGTTGCGAGGTTTTCTTTTTCTTCGATGTCTTTGCTTAGGTCATAGAGTTCCCAATCGCCGTTTCTAGGTTTATAGGTTTTCCAATCTTTCCAACGAACAGCTTGCTGTCCTCTGTATTCCCAATAGAGATATCTATGTTCTTCTTGTTTTCTGCCCGCTTCATCTTCGCCTAGCAGGGTGGGGAGAATGGAGATGCCGTCGATATCATCAGGGCAGGGAACTCCTGCCAACTCGGCGAGTGTGGGCATGATGTCGGGGAAATATCCAAGGTGGTTGTTGACCGTTCCAGATTTGATATGTCCCGGCCAGTAAGCGATGAATGGAATGCGCAGGCCACCTTCATAGAGCAGGCCTTTGCGTCCACGGAAAACTTGTCCTGTTTTGGGATCGACATTGGGGGCGAAGAAACCGTAGGGATGATCGTCATCGCTGAAATAAAAATGCCCGCCGTTGTCTCCGCAGACAAAGACGATGGTGTTATCGTCGATCTCGAGTTCTTTCAGCAAATCCATGATGCCGCCGATTTGCCGGTCTACCATGTTGACCATGGCGGCATAACGTTGGGCATCGTCTTTCTTGTATGAATAAGCGGCATTCCATTCTTTGTCTTTGTATTTCAAGTAAGAAGGATCGTCTTCGGGCATACCCCATACGCCGTGCGGCGGTGTCCAGGGGCAATAGCAGAAGAAAGGTTTGTCTTTGTTTTCGCGGATAAACTTGAGCGATTCTTTGTAGATTAAATCGTGAGAAAAAGTTTCACCCTCGTAGAGTGCGCCGGTGTTGCCTTCGAGCGGCACTTCTTCGCTATTTCGAATCAAGTAGGCAGGGAAATAGGTGTGTGCGTGGACCTGGTCATAGTACCCGAAGAAGACATCGAAGCCGTGTTTTTCCGGAACACCGGTTGTGCCGCGTCCGCCTGCGCCCCATTTGCCGAAACCGCCGGTTGCGTACCCGGCTTGTTTGAGTACATCGGCGACGGTTTTTTCATCCGCCTGCATGGGTCTTTGGCCTGGATTTTCTCGAACTGAGGCATGTCCCATGTGTTTGCCTGTCATCAGGCAGCAGCGTGTGGGAGCACAAACTGGTGCGCCAGCGAGCATTTGGGTGAAGCGCATTCCGTTTCTCGCCAGCTTATCGATGTTGGGAGTTTCCATATGCGGATGTCCCATGCATGAGAGCTCATAATATCCCAGTTCGTCCAGCATGATGTAAACGATGTTCGGTGGCCGGTCATTTTTGGCTTTGGCTAACGAAGTTCCTGTGATTCCGGCTAATCCCAAGACGGTTGAGCTAATAAATTGTCGGCGATCCATGATTATCCTCGGTTTTTTTGGTTTTATTAACGAATGTAGAGAAGGGACCACTCTTGTGCTTTACCCCTCCCACAATAGTATAAAAAAAGCCTTTATGGTTTCTATATTAAAAAGATACAATCCATAAGCATAACCGCAGGCAATGAGTAGTATGGGTAGTTGAGCAGGCAAATAGTCTTTCCATGAAAGGTTTTTATAACATTCTCTGAAAATGATGTAATGGAGGCATGTGAATAAGATGGCAATGATGACATATTGATGCAATTCTGAAAAAAGTCCTGAAAATATACATGAGGCAATCGAAAAAACAGTAAGCGAATATGCATTGGCATGGAATACACGGTTCCTTAACACATTTCCGCCTAACCATTCAAAAATCATCATATGTATTCCAACTACCAACAAATAAATCAAGATGAAGAATGGGATGTATCCTGAGAAAAAAATCAACGTGGGCAAAATCTCGGTAAAAATCTCTTTAAAGAAAATTGAACTTCCTAAACTGTACCTGAACACGAGAATGATAATTGCTGAAGTAAATAGGAAAGCAAATGCGATATGTAACCAAAATACATATAGAATAGCATCTGACGCTTTTGAATTGTGTGGAATACGTTCAAGCAGGGATTTCTCTTGTTTACTACCACCTATACTTTTAGCAGTGATTATAAAAGTGTTGCATATGGCGGGGAGAGTTCCCCGTTCTTCCCTCTCCAACCATGGGATAGTTTGTTCATGACAAGCTGGACAGGTTGATTCAGGCTGGGTAGTTTCACTCATAACAGATTCTCCCCATCTTCCATATTTACTATAAAAAAGAAATATGGACACATTCTTGAATCTTAACTTTATTGAATGAGAAGTATGTATATTTGTCAAGGAAAAAAATGAGTATAGCTCATTTTGTTAAACAGTTTTTACTCCGGCAGTAAAGAAACGAATTCGTTGACTCGTTTGGTTTTTTCTTCTTTGCTTTCAAATCCCATGGCACGGTAGAAGTCAGAGCCGTAGGTTCGGGTTTTGACCACGACCGGCATGGGAGTGGAGTGGCCCAGGATTAAGGCTTGCTGTTTTGTGTCCAGCGTGGCCAGGACATGGCGTAGCGCCGTCGCACCGGAAACGCCGGTAAATACAGCCTGGATGTCTTTTTCGTCATTGAGTAATGCGGTGATGCGGGTTCCCAATTGTGATAAGATTTCGTCATCGATTCCGGAAGGCCGCTGGTCGACAATCAGCAGCGATACAAAATATTTCCGCAACTCACGCGCGATTGTTCCGAAAATGGTTTGTTTGGCGGCGGAAGGATTCAGGAACTTATGGGCTTCTTCGATGGTGATCAACAGCGGGCGGGGTTTGTCTTCCAGTTTTTGAGTGGCCATATATTTTTCCGCATCTTTGACCC
>CAZXSQ010000317.1:0-8386 GCA_964643335.1 uncultured bacterium | reverse complement strand
AACATCTGCCGCTATATCCGCTTCAACTGCTGGCATTACGGAAGTAACACCCGCGGAAAACTCTATCGTTCCTCCTACTGCTACTACCAATCAACCTTCTGTACATGCTATCGAAAAGTCCACCATTGAACCGGCTGCTGAGGGACCGAAAGGACTGGCAAGTGAAGTAGATGAATATTATCAACACATCCAAGACGTGCCTGAAAACGTGCATCTCTTTTTCGGCATTTATTTCGTTATGACAGGTTTGCACGCACTGCATGTTATTGTAGGGATGGGACTGATTGCCTGGATGATTTTCCGTTCTACCAAAGGTCACTTCGGTAAAGAATATTTCACACCAGTCGATTTGACCGGATTATACTGGCACCTCGTCGATTTGATTTGGATATATCTGTTCCCATTGTTGTATCTAATTCACTGAGCAAAGGAAAACCCACATGTCTGATGATTTGAATAAACAAAATGAACAACACGAAGAAACAAGCCATCATCATGGTGTCGCCCACATTGTTCCTTTACCGGTTCTTATCGGAGTTTGGTTGACCCTGATGATTTTAACTTACTTAACCGTCGCTGCCACCCGGATTGATTTAGGATATCTGAATTTATGGATCGCGATGATCATAGCGACCGTCAAAGCGTCTTTGGTGGTGCTATATTTCATGCATCTGCGTTACGATCATCCCTTCAATGCAATAATATTCATCGTGTCTCTTCTTTTTGTCATGCTATTCGTCTCCGGAGCGTTGATGGACACCAAGGAATATCATCCTGACTTGATTCCTGGCTATGCACCGGAAATTCAGCAATGAATATGAATCATATGTCAACTCAATCTTCTCCAAGCAGCTCTATATCATCTCAAGATAATGATCAATCATTGAGCGCAGGTAAGTTAGGGATGACGCTTTTTCTCATTTCATTTTCTGTGCTTTTTGTAGCGAGTCTTACCGCTTATTTTATTGTCCGAATCAATTCATCCGGATTTCCTCCAAATGAAAATGAAAACCTACCTGCAGGACTTTGGGTCAGCACCCTGATTTTGCTTCTCAGCAGTGGAACGATACATTGGGCTTTGAAGAGCGTCCGGAGAGATAACCAAAAATCTTTGCGGACAGGGATGCTTATCACTCTTATTTTAGGCTATGGTTTTTTGATTAGTCAGGGATTCAACTGGTATGTCTTATTCTCTTCCCAGATCACGGCCAGTTCCAACCTTTTCGCCTTCACGTTTTACATGTTGACCGGATTACACGCGGTTCATATGATTGGCGGAATTATTTTATTGTGGGTAGTAACCACAAAATCATTTAAAAATGTATACTCCAGCCATTATTATCCAGGCGTATTGTATTCAGTCATGTACTGGCATTTCTTGGATATCGTGTGGCTGATTATATTCTCAGTTATGTTCTTTGGGATATAATGTAGCGCGGGAGTGAATGACTATGGAACTGAAACGTATTGCGCATGAAATGCGTCCGCTTATTTATCAGGCTGGACATATCGCTATGCAGCATTTTCGAAATGTGGCAGTTGAACGGAAGAAAGACAAAAGTTACGTCACGGCAGCCGATCGCGAAATCGAAGAATTCCTGCAAAGTGAAATTCACATGTTGTACCCGGATCATGGTTTTTTCGGAGAAGAATCCGGCCACCATCGCATGGATGAGGCGGAATTTGTCTGGGCGATCGATCCCATCGATGGGACGGCACCTTTTATTTTCGAACTGCCGGTATGGGGTATTTCCGTCGGTCTGATCCATGAAAAACGGATGCTGATTGGTTTCGTATATCTACCCGTTCTGGATGAACTCTACTGGGCGATCGACGGTGAACCGGCTTACATGAACAATCAAACCATTCAAGTCGCCAACCCCATCGAGATGAAAAAAGGCACGGCTATTGTTGCCTCGTCAGCATTATTCCGGCGATATGAAGTAACCTATTCAGGACGGGCGCTTTCGTTCGGTTCGGCGGCTGCGCATATCTGTCTTGGCGCAAGGGGAAAAATTCAAGGCGGGATTCAAGAAACTGTCCGGCTGTACGATATCGCTGCATCAGCGGTAATCCTCAAATCGGCAGGCGGTACGATGAAATACCTTTCCGGACGCGAAGTCGATCTTTGGGAATTGGTCGATGGACGAAAAACACCGGAAGCCTTCGTTTTTGGACATCCGCATAACGTTGATCAATTGGTTACTATGTTCAAATCTCTCGAAGAAGATAACGGACTATGGTAAGCCTGTAATACAAGCGGGGACGCTTGCTACCACACAAAAAGGGGAAAACAGGCGTCCCCGCCTGTGCCGTTCCTGGGTAGAACGTGTAGCAAACTATTTACCAATCGCTTTCCTCATATTACTCAGGTCTTCTCGGCTGATTCCCCGAAAGGTAATCAAGACAATTAAAAAAATGAGAGCACCGATTGGAATTTCAAGCAGCCAGTTTAGTTGCAGATAAATGAGTATCAATACCATAACACTGCATGATACAACAATCGCAAGGTAACGCTTCCCATCCGTCATTAGATTAAAATCACGTGTATAAACCAGCATCAAAATACAATAAAGTCCCTGCGACAGTACAGTAACTACCGATGCGCCGAATGCTCCCCAAATATAGATAGCCGGCATGTTTAAAACTGCATTGCTGATTAATCCACAGAAACTGGCTCTAAGGTTCTTGTGCTGCCGGTCTGTTGCGTTCAATAAAGTGCCCAATAAAAAATTAGCATAAATAAATGGCAGCGACCAGAGCAGGATTTTAAACACCATACCGCCATCCGGACCGAGTTCTGGAGTTAGTGACAATATCATTTGATCAGCGATACAGGTTCCCCCGGCCGCAATCGGCAGACTGATCATCATCAAACCGCGAAGCAGCGTCGTGGCTGTTCCGGAAAAGGGTTTCAATTCATGATACAGTTTTGAAAAAATCGGGTAGGCTGAAATTGCCAGCACCTGCGGGAAAAGAAAAAGGCCTTCAAGAAAACGGTAAGGCGCACGGTACAACCCGGTTTCTTCGTCGCCGCGAATCCAGTTCACCATGGCTGTGTCTTCACGGTGAAGCAGGAGAATGCAGGCGGCCGAAAGCCCAATAGGCACCGCCAATTTTTGCCAATCCACCCATTCATTGATCGAATAGGATTTACACGTGCAACCGAAGCGGTAAAGGATAACAAACCAATAAATGAACAAGGAAGCAGCCGCTCCTGCCACATAACTCATCATGATTGCAGGAAGCCGGGGATAATAAAACAAAAGAAAAATCGCTGCCCCGATGTGGACAATTTTATCCAGCACATTCGCAAGCCCCTCATAAGCCATCAGTTCGAAGCTTCTAATGACCGCGCGAATGAGCATCATATTCAGAACAACAAAGAAATAAAATGTAGCGCATAGAATCAAACTCAAAGTGTGCCCAGGCTTGGCAACCGTCCAGAGGAAAAAAATCATCACCACCCCACCCGCGAATGAAGCAGCCAATCGAAATGAAACCAACGGATAAAGTATATGCTGCAGTTGATCCCGGCGCCGGGCTATCTCACGAGTGACGGTTTGTTCAAGGCCGAAATCTACCAGGATACTGAAAATTATCGCCATTTCGATGAAATACTCGATTCGGCCAAATTGCTCTTTGCCCAAAATTTCAACCGCCAGGACGGTGTAAACCAGCAGTAACAGTTTGCACAATATTCCACTGGCCGTAAGAATGGCACCATAGCGAGTGATACGGCGGCCTATTCCGGCATCGGTGGGGTAATTGGTCATGGATGAACCTTATCAGGATAATCTCTGGTAGAACTCACAAAGTTGGGCGGCAAAACGCGGCCAGGTAAAGTGATTATAAGCGCGTTCCATCCCCGCTTGGCCTAATTCCAGACGCCGTTCAGGATTGTTTTTTAAGTACAAGAGTTGCCTTACGAGATCGTCAATCGAGTTCTCATCAAAGAGAAGACCGGCATCATCGATCACTTCCGGTATAGCGCCTGAGTGGGAACCGACAACGGGGGTACCAACAGCCATGGCTTCTATGGCCACGCGCCCGAGCTGCTCTTTCCAACCGTAAGTGTGCCTTGAAGGCAACACGAATGCGTCCATGCGCTTCAGTGCGTCAGGAACCCGATGTTCGGTGATAGCTGTAATCCACTCGACGCGGTCATCAATGCCCATGCGGTGCGCATTAACTCGATATTGTTCCGCATCTTCCCCACCACCGATCAGGATCAAGCGGGCATCTGGTATGGCGGCCAAGGCGTCAAGCAGCAAATCGGTTCCTTTCATAAACATCAACCGGCCAACATATCCAAACGTAAATGGCCGTGCATCCGATGGGGAAATGGTATTCCGATTAAAAAAAAATGAAGGAATTCCATAAGGATTTACCAATATAGGTTGATCGTATCCCTTCCTTAACAATACATCTTTAGCGCCGTGCGTAGCGCAAACCGCTCCGCTTGACAGCGTATAAAGTGTTTTATCGATCAAACGGTACAATGGTCTCGCACGCGAAGGATAAGTCCAAGGCCGGTAAAAGTTTTCCCACGTATAAAATAAAATACACGCAGAAGGTGCCAAAATAGCAGCAGTGTAAACCGTTTGCAGCGCGGTAATCGACCACGGTTCTTCAAGCAGTTGGATAATATCAGGCTGGGCTTTTACAATAGCACGCCATAAACCCGAATAGTACCCTGCTCTAGCGTAATAGTCTTTGAAAAACACCTTCCCGAAATGCGCCTGATAAGGCAGCGAATCCGGCGGCTCCCAAATAATCTCCCGGCCGTTTTCAATCCAAAAACGCGGACCTAAAACATGAAGCTCAATGCCGGGCTGATTAGCAATCGCCCGATGGCGTTCATGAGACGATTCCAAACCAGCAGTTTTATCTATAATCAATACACGGGTCATAATATATTAAAATTTAACAGATTAAGGTCATTTGGATAATGATAGTCCTAAACAATTATAACGCTTTTGTTTTGGTTCTAAATACTTTTTTTCGCTTAATATATTTAACGCAGACACGCTAAGGCGCAGAGGCGTTTTTTTACACCAGGTTATTACAGGTATTCTAAGTTGTAATTTTAAGCAGTGTTGTATTTTTAATTTTTATAAATCAATTGTTTCTTCAAGTCCGGAATGAGTTCTATCCACTGCATACGTTCATTCAGATCACGTCTTTGACTTGTCAGCCATGAAAGGACTTGACCAATTGCAAACATATTATCGGCTGTCACCGGGATTGGATTTCATCCGCTGGTCCGGAGAATTCCGTCACCGGAATACTATTTCAAACAGTATCGCTATGCTCAGTATATTGTGTTTCCAAGGGAAATAAGGACAATTGGCTGGACATAATTTACACTCCCTCTACCCACATTGATCATTTTCAGAATAGTTGAAAAAGTGAAAAACATCCTATATCAAGAGGGCTTTTTTTTACAATATATTTTCATATTTTTTCTAATTTTTTTTCTCCGGGAAAACAGAAAATATCATGGCGATACCTTGATCGCCGTCTATGATGATGCAATATTGGTAGAATCGAAATTACTCCAAGGAAAATATTGCTAATGAGTATTGATCTGAAATGGTATAACAATCAAATAGAGATTTATCGAGACTCTTTTCCTTTGTACGAACGTTTTTCACACATTCTGAAAGAAAAAATCCAGAATGCTGTTCAAGATTTCGGACTTATGGCGATTATTCAATCCAGGCCAAAATCCATTACCAGCTTTGCTGAGAAGATTATTCGGAAACGGCATAAATATAAAATGCCGGTTTTTCAACTTACGGATTTATGCGGAGTTAGAGTCATTACAGAAAGAAAAGATCAACTCACCCCCTATGCGAGTATATTGAGCAGCATTTTGAGATTGACGAGGCGAACAGCCTTGTTTCTCAAGAACGTTTGAAAGCCGGAGAATTCGGTTACGCTTCAATTCATTACATCGTATCGTTTAAAAGAGGAATCTTTCCCAATATCCCAGAAGAATTTTATCAACGGCACCAGTTATCCGGTGAAAAATCATCCTCCCTTACTGGACCGAAATACAAAGCGGAAATTCAAGTACGAACCCTTTTGCAACATGCCTGGGCGGCGTTTACTCACGATAGATTGTACAAAAATGAATTCAAAATCCCACGGCAAATGGAACGGGAAGCCGCTCGCATTTCCGCCTTATTGGAAGACGCGGATGATTCCTTTTCCGGTTTACTCAACCAAATGGATATGTATAAATCCAATTTTGGCGCCTATATGAGTCCAGAGGAGCTGAGTGAAGAAATTGCAATTCTTGAAGCAATAAAGATACACGATCCACAAAATGAATCGTTGGCTCACCAATTGGCTAAACTCTATATGGCTCAAGGAAATTGGTCTTTGGCAACCCAAAAACTAGCAGACTTTACCGATTCTAATAATCCTGCTGTTTTAAGAGATATTGGCGCCGCTGAACTTGAAATGAACAGTGCGGAATCATGTCAATTGGGTAAGGAACATCTTGAGGAAGCCATCCAACTTGATCAAAATGATCCGGATAACGCAAATGCCTATTGTGCCTTGGCCGAAAAATGTTTAAGTAATAATCCCTCGCAGGCTCTGCTCTATTACGAGAAGGCATTCAAACTGGCTCCATCCGGCCCCCGGACTCTTGGTGGATTTTTGGAAAGTAAAATTGTTCATGAAAAAAGCCTGGATTTCCTTCCACTTTTATACCCCAGCCTGGATGCAGCTATTTCAAAATCGTGGGATCGAATTTCAGTCGGTGTACACTTGCCCTGGGCTTATTTTGATATCGGTAAATTTGAATTGCTGCGTAATCAACCTTATGAAAGCCTTTTGGCATATTCTAAAGCCATTCAGTTCAGTGATAATCCTCATCCAATAAAAGTGGCTTTTCAATCCATTCAAAATCTTCAAGATGCAATCGGTCATCTGTATCCTGAGATTGAGTGGATTCGCCGGTTTCTGTTGCTTGCTTTAGTCAAAAAAGTTACTAAATCAATCGATGCTATCCAGACTTTAGCGACACCCCTCCATAAAGAAATAACTCCTCCTGTGATTATCATTGCCGGTGGTTGTGACAAAGACGTTTCATTGTTAATAAAAGATTATCGTGATCTGCTACACCAGTCTTTGCAGGATTTCCAAGGCACTATTATTTCTGGAGGCACAACAGACGGTGTTAGTGGACTTGTGGGTGAGCTTCAAGATGCTATCAAAGGGGAAATTCAGCTATTGAGTTATCTTCCTTCAAAGCTTCCTGAAGGAGTCGAGATTCATCCGAATTATAAAATATATCAACTGCAAAGTAATAACTTTTCCCCACTTGAACCTTTACAAAATTGGATTGATTTGATCACCGCTGAGATCCCTTTTTCTCAAATTAAAGTGTTGGGTGTCAATGGAGGCAAAATTTCAGCCTCCGAATATCGAATGGCTTTGGCTTTGGGTGTAGATGTTGGAGTTTTTCGAGACAGCGGACGCGAAGCCAACAAATTGTTACTAGACGGCGATTGGCAAGGCATAAAAGGCTTGGCCATGCTTCCTACCGATGTTTACACTGTAAAAGCATTTCTGCAAACTGCCAGGCCATCACTTTTTGAAGAGGATACACGGGAAGAACTCGCAAATAAATTTCATGAAGAATACCGGAAAGATCAAAGTAAACGTTTTGCCAAAGCAGACCCAGCTATGCATGATTGGGAAAACTTAAGTGAAGAACTTAAAAACTCGAATAGATTGTTGGTCGACCATCTCGGAGAAAAATTAAAATTGATCGGCTACACAATACGTAAGGCAGCCAATAAAAACCCCATTCAATTACCACATTTCACCGATGCCCAAATCGAAGAAATGTCAGAATCGGAACACGGCCGTTGGAACGCTGAACGGCTTTTGAATGGCTGGCTTGTAGGGGATCGCGATGTCGAAAAGAAAAAAAGCCCCTATCTTGTATCTTGGACTGAGTTGCCGGAAAACGTCAAAAAATGGGATCGGGACATCGTCAAGAAAATTCCTCTCCTTCTCAAAGAAAAGGGATATGAAGTCGTCCCGTTGAAATGACTATCTTAATTTTTTAACGATATAACGCATCCACTATGAGCATCTACTATCCAATTCCTGTTGTACGGTTAATTATCAAAGATGTAGATGAACGGATTTTGATATTAAAACGGAAAAATTCGGATTATTCATCCGGTCAGTGGTGTCTTCCTGGAGGAAAAGTGGATTATGGCGGGACAGTTGAACATACAGTTACCAAGGAACTGAAAGAAGAAACGAATCTTGACTTAAAATCATCCAAGTTCCTTTTTTACCAAGACAGTCTCCCAACTGAACAAGGGAAAATGCATTGCATTAATTTCTATTTTGA